>CAUQKD010000040.1:0-14010 GCA_963518365.1 uncultured Lachnoanaerobaculum sp.
CACTGCTTGCTTTGGCAGGATGCGGAAAGAAGGCGGCAGATACAACAACTTCAAGTGAGAGCGCAAGTGAATCTGTGAGTGGATCATCAAGTGAGAGTGCAGCTGCAACAGGAGAGTTAAAGACAATAACTGTAGGAGCATCTCCTGCACCGCATGCCGAGATACTTGAAGCCGCAAAGCCGGTTTTAAAAGAAGATGGATACGACCTTAAGATTGTTGAGTACAACGACTATATTCAGCCGAATGTGGCACTTGAGTCAGGTGAGCTTGATGCAAACTATTTCCAGCATTACCCATACCTTGAAAACTTCAACAAGGAGCACGGTACAAAATTGGATTCTGCAGGTGCAATCCACTATGAGCCTTTCGGTATCTATGCGGGAAAGACAAAATCACTTGATGCACTTAAGGACGGAGCCAAGGTTTCAGTACCTAATGATGCTACAAACGAGGCAAGAGCACTTCTTTTACTTGAGGCAAACGGACTTCTTAAGTTGAAAGAAGGTGTGGGAATCAATGCTACAAAGCAGGATATTGTAGAGAACCCTAAGAACTTGGATATTCAGGAGATTGAAGCCGCACAGGTGGCAAGAACACTCAGTGATGTGGATATCGCGGTTGTAAACGGTAACTATGCAATACAGGCGGGACTTAAGGTAAGTGATGCGCTTGCAATCGAGGATGCAAAGTCAATTGCGGCTACAACATATGCAAATATCATTGCCGTAAGAGACGGAGATCAGAAGTCAGATGCTACACTTGCACTTATTAAGGCACTTGAGAGCGATACAGTAAAGAAGTTTATAGAGACCAAGTATAACGGTGCGGTTGTACCTATGTTCTAATCTATGAAGACTTTATCTAAGAATATAGTTGTACTCGGTGCGGCTGTATTTGTATTTGTATTTTTTATACTGACAAACAGTGTGTACGGCGCACAGGCAAATATACAGTCAGCAATCGACAATATGGATTTTGAGAGAAAATCAAAGAATGAGATAAGTTTATCTTTTTCAAGCAGCGGCATAAATGAAGTAAACAGATATGTTATTCTTAGAAAAGATAAGACATCAAAAAATTTTGTCGAGATAAAGAAAATAGCTTCAAAGGATGTGTCTAAAACAGGAAATATTACCTATACCGATAAGTTGAGTGCTACAGGCTATATCAGATATGAGTACAGGGTGGACGCTTATTTAAAGACCGGCAAGGTATTAAAGGGCAAGGCGATATATGCAAGCAATGTGCTGGTTTGCCTTGACCCGGGACATTTTCAGACAAAGAATGCCGTAGAAGGTGATGACGGTTACGGTTATTCCGAAGCTATGGCTGTTCTTAAGCTTGGACTTTCACTCAGAGATACCTTAAAGAAAAATTACGGTATCAGCTGTGTGATGACAAGGACTACCGAAAGTATTACAATTGACGGATTTAGCGATAAGAATCTGGACGGCGGACATATTTCGCTTCGCGGTGATTTCGCAAAGAGAAACGGAGCAGATATATTTATTTCATTGCATACCAATTCAAACAATCCTCATGCCAACGGTTATCCTACAGACAGTCAGCCTCTTGCTATAAACAAGCCGATTATCATATTAAACTCTTTGGCAAAAGAGAATGATATGTGTATAAATATGGCAAATAAGCTTGGCGAGAATCTCACAAAGGTAAGCTTTGACGAGGGACTTTCAAAGAGCAAAAGTTTTGACTCTGTAAAGAAAGGCTCAATCGGTGAGTGGACTGTAGCAAAAAATGACAGCATTACTACAAACGGCAGCGTGTATTACAGACTTGGTGAAAACGGAGACTACTACGGTGTACTCAGAGGAGCCAATGCGGCAGGAGTTTTCGGCATGATAGTTGAACACGGTTTTCATTCCGTGCCTGATGTCAGAAAGAAGGCTATGCAGTCGGATTTGATAAACAAATGGTCGAATGCAGACGCCAAGGCTATAGCGGAAGGATTCGGATTCTAATATAAGAGAACTTTCAGTTGATGACTGAAGGTTCTTTTTTATTAAAATTTTGAAATATTTTTTAAGAATGCTAATTTATAATGAAAAAAGATACAAAATATAGTAAAATAAATGTGCAAGTATTTTACTATTTATGTAGATTTCGGGAGGATATTTTATGAATTGCAAAAAATGTAATGCACCGTTAGAACCTGATGAGATGTTCTGTGCAAATTGCGGAGAAAAGAACCCTGATTACAAGCCGGCAGATGCAAGTGCTTTTGAAGGATATGATGAAGGTCCGAAGAAGAAAAAGAAACCTGTAGCTTTGATAGCGGGTGTTTTGGCTGCGGTTGTAGTTGCGGGAGCTGTGTATGCGGGATTAGGTGTTGCAAAGAGCGTATTTACTTCACCTAAGGATCAGTTTAAGGCTGCAATACAAAAAGAGTCCGATTCGGTAATAGGTTATATCGGAAAGTCAATAGACAGAGTGAAGGAAAGATATAAAGCATACAGAGACGGATACAATACAAAAGGTATTGCAAGTTTGGAACTGTTAAACAAGGGAAAGGATTTTTTAGCATCCGAGCTTGGACTTGACAGTGATATAGATTGGTTTGACAGTTTACAATTGGAATATAACGGAAATATTACTCTTGATGATATAGGTATCGAGTTTAATACAAAACTGAATAAAAAGGACCTTTTTAAGGTAGATGCATATATGAATGATAAGAGTATGCAGGTGAAATTGCCTGAATTCTCAGATGATGTACTCACATTTGATGCGGATGAATTATCGGGAAATATCGGGTACATGGGAAGGTTCGACGCTTTTGAGACATTGGGTATAAACGCCATGTTTGCAGAGGCTGTTCCGGATTCGGCAAAGCTTAAAAAGATTACGGATAAGTATACAAAGATTTTTCTTGAAAATATAGATGATGTGGAAAAGACCTCAGACAGTGTGGAAGCACAGGGCGTGAGAGTAAAGGCTACAAAGCTTACGGCATATATATCGGGAGATAAAATAAAAGAAATCAAAAAGGATATTCTTGATAAAGCGCTTGACGACGACGAACTTAAAGAGACTGTTATAAAGTGCGGTGACGCATACGGAAAATTCTCAGATAACGGAATATCAGGCAAGGAGGCTTATGATGAATTCAAAAGTCTTGCAGAACTTGAGCGTGAATATGCAGACAGCGAACAGTTTAATGACCTTGAGTTCAGTATATGGGTTTCAGGTAAGAAAGTTGTAGCAAAAGAACTGGTTGCAGACAATCAGACTGTAATTGAGTATAAGACTCCTGTAAGTGATTCAAAGCTGGGTGTTGAAATCAATATAGGCGACGGATATGATAAGTTAAGTATTACCGGTAGAGGTAAGATGAAGAACTCGGATTTAATCGGAGATTTTGATATTACAGCTTCAGGACAAACTGTCAGTATCGGCGTCAACAGAATAGATTTGAAAAAGTTGAAAAACGGATATATGGATATGGACTTTGATTTGGCGTCTGTGACCGACAGAGATATAGCCGACTACAGTTTAGGTATAAAGGTGCAAGAGGATACAAAGAAGAGTTCGGTTATTTTAAATATTATGAAAGATGACGACACTCTTTTAAGAGTGGCCGTAGACGATGCAACAGGCAAATTCAAAAAGCCGAATGAGCTTGACGGAAAGAAGCTTGACTCTACCAAAGATACGGATTTGCAGGAGTACGGAGAGAACTTTGATAAGGACAAATTCACAGACAGGTTAAGGAAAGCCGGAGTCCCAAGCGAATATGTGGATGAGTTGGAAGATGAAATCAACTAGTATAGATATAGTAGGACTGAAAAAAAGATACGGAAAAAGAGATATTCTAAAAGGAGTATCTCTTAGTATAGAGTTTGGCAGTTGTATAGGGATTTTAGGAGGGAATGGTAGCGGAAAGACTACCATTCTCTCTATATTGGCGGGAATAACGGATGCAGATGAAGGAGAGTTTATCTGTGAGGATTATGATCTTTTAAAGGATGATAAAAGGAGAAGATTTCTTGTAGGAATAATACCGCAGTGCAATCCTCTTATAGAGGAACTTTCAGGCAAGGATAATCTTTTGCTTTGGCATGACAGGAAATATTTGGATATGAGTGCTAAAGAGGGAATAATAAAAGAACTTGGTATTACAAAATTTATAAACAAAAGAGTATCTACTTTAAGCGAGGGTATGAAAAAGAGACTTTCAATAGCCTGTGCGGTAAAGAAACATTCAAAGATATTGCTTATGGATGAGCCGAGTGCGGCACTTGATATTGCGGCAAAGGAAGTAATACATGAGTATATAAAAAGGTTTACCGCCGGTGGAGGCATAGTCATACTTGTGACACATGATGAGGGAGAGCTTAATTTATGTGACAGGCATTATATTTTAAAAGACGGAGTACTTAGTGATTATCGCTTTGACGGCAATATAAAAAATCTTGCAAAATTGATAGGTGAGTAGATGTTTAAATCTTATCTTTTGATTCAAGTAAAGAGATTGTTTCGAGTACTTCCAATGGCTCTTTTATTTAATTTTTTGACAATAGCAGGTATTTGCGGCATTTTTGCTTTGAAAATCGGGACGGCCGGTAAGTCACAAAGCAGGATAGGAGTAGGCATAGTAGGAAGTATTGAAAATAAATATATGAAACTTGGAGTGGAGATGTTAAACAATATGGATGCTTCAAGATTTTCAATAAAGTTTATAAATATGGACGAGACTGCGGCAAAAAGTTCTCTGAAATCAGGCGAGATAATCGGTTATTTTAAAATAGATAAGGACTTTATAGAGGCACTTGAAAACGGAGAAAACAGGCCTATAGAATATGTGAGTTCGGGTGCAGGCATGGTAAGTGATCTGTCAAAGGAGGTTGCTGCCGTTTTTTCAACGCTTTTGATAAACTCAGAAAGAGCAATCTATGCTGCGGAGGATTATCTGATTGATCATTCGCAGGTATATGACAGAGAGAGTGCAAATACCGAACTTAATATAGAACTTTTAAAGAATGTAATGAGCAGAGGTAAAATATATGATGTGAAAAGAGTTGATACTCTGAGCGGACTTTCAGATGCCGACAATTATATTTGCGGTATGAGCGTTCTTTTTATGATGTTTACAGGACTTGGACTTGGAGGGTTGCTTTCTGAAAAAAACGATAGTCTTTTAAAGGTATTAAAGTCAAGAGGACTTTCATACTCTGCTTCACTTACTGCGGATTTGATTGTAATAAGCATATATATAATTTTAACCGTGCTTATATTTACAGCCGGTATGGCTTTGACAGGTGATATTTTACATGGAAATTATAATTCTTTACATTTATTTGAATATTGCAAAGATATAGTTTTTTTGTCTGTTATGTTTGCTTCAATGCACTTATTCATATATGAGATAACAGCTAAAAGAGTGGTGGCGGTACTTACGGAGCTGTTACTTGGGCTTTCACTCGGATATATAGGCGGATGTATCTACCCTATAAGATTTTTTCCCGAGTCCGTAAAAAGAATTTCAATGTTTTTGCCTTCAGGTGCGGGTATACAAGTACTTAGTGACGGTATGGAGTATAATGTGGATATTTTTTATTTTGCGGTGATACTTGTATACAGTATTTTATTTATCGGAGGGGTATATGCTTTGAGAAATAAAAGATAATGTCCTGACAATAAAAAGATGGTATATTGCTCTTTTTAAAAGACTTCTAAAAAGGACGGAGTTTATAGTAATGCTTCTTACATTGCCTTTACTTGTATTCGGTATTATGTCGGTATCCAAACAAAAAAAGGGATTGCTTGATATCGGAATTGTAGCGTCCGCTTCATCCAACAGTGATGTAAGAGCAGTTGTAAATAAGCTTAAGAATGAGAAGAGTGTACTTGACTTTGAAGTTTACGGCGATGAACAACTTGCAAAAGAAAGTTTGAAAAGAGGAAAGCTTGATATTATATGGGTACTTCCTGACTCGCTTGACGATATCGGAGATAAAGGCGTAAAGGTAATTCAAGGAAAAGACTCCTCTATAAACAGTATCACAAGAGAAAAGCTGTATGCTGCACTGTATCCGTATATTGCACACTCTGAATATATAAAATATATGAGAAAAATCGGTGTGAGTGATACAAAGGTGCTTGATAAATATTTTGACGATATAAATGTGGACGGTGACTTTATAAAGTTTGAAGGTGTAAACGGGAAGAGCCCATATGAGAATCTTGACTATATGACATATCCGATAAGAGGGTTTATGTGTATATGGCTGTTTGTAGGTTCTTTGACTGCCGATATATATTTTTTAAATGATGAGAAAAAAGGACTTTTTTCTATGGCGGATAAAAAGATTAAGAGAGTCATTGCATCTGTATACAGCGTAGGCATTACGGCTACATTGGCAGCTGTAATGCTTTTTACACTGTTTTTGACAGGTCAGGCGGCGGATGTATTTATTGAGATTGGAGCGATATTTTTACTTTCGGTCTCGTTCATATTGATTGCGGATATACTGAGAAAAACTTTTAAAAGAGCCGAGATATTGGAAGCACTTATTTTTCCGCTTATTTTATTTTTGATTATTTTTGCGCCCATAATATTTGATGTAAGAGTTTTCGGTATCAAGTTTATTACAAGGCTTGATCCGATATATTACTATTTGAGTGTGATTGAAGACGGCAGGTTTTATGATTTTATATTGTTTGTTGCGGCATTGCTGTCTGTTGATAAAATTATATCCTTTATAAAACTTAAATAAAAAAGCACCTGCGAGACAGTTATTGTCAAACAGGTGCCTTTTATTAGTATGCGGTTACGGCATCATATATCGCTATTGTAGCGTTGCTGCCCGGGTCCACGGAGTACTGTGAAAATCTCCAAACACCGTCACTGCCTTTTTTGAGGACATATTCAGGTTTTTGGTTTACTCTTTCCCATATCCTTATTTGTGAATCGGGACCTACATTCCACGAATTTCTATAAAGTATATTATTTAACTGATTTAATTTATCTCCGGTAAAGGAGCTGTACTTTCTGTCAAGTATAACATCATAATCTTCGTCGGTAGCAAGTTTTATAGTATTTTCATCCACTACAGTGATTGAACTTACACTGTATGACATCAGACTTTCACTTACAACATTGGCAAATCCGCCTGTAACCTGCTTTGACATCTGATATTTCAGTCCTGTTTCGTCGGTAGGACTTACAGTATCATCTATCTTTGAAGCCAATTGATTGTAACTGTGAGAATTCATATCTTCAATATAGCTTCTTAAGAAATTGCCTAAAAGAGTGTTGAAAAAGTCGTTTCCCGAGTTTGTCTCTATATCGGCACTTCCACCGACACCGTCTCCCCTTACATACACATTGAAATCTCTTTTATCCGTATAGTTTGTCGGATCCGGCATTTCGTATTCTATTTCGTAGTACTTTTTCATTCCTGTATATATGCTGTTGTAGAAATTACCCATATCCATACCGAAAGAAGAGAAGTACTTAAACTCACCGCCTGAGGCTGAAGTGATCTGCATAAGTTCAGGGTCGTTTGTACTGTAATTATCACCTATTCTTACTATATAAACAGGTATCTTGTAGGATGATACCACATTGACTACATCGCTTGCACTGTTATAGCTTCCTACATCCTCACCGTCTGTAAAAGCCAGAACACATTTTGCACCCGGTATTCCCGATACATCCTGTACGGCATAGATAAGTGTATCGTAAAGTTTTGTCTGACCGGAAGCCACATATGAAAAAATCTTTTGATTAAGTGCGTTTACATCAGATGTGAAAACTCCGCTTTTGTCAATATATGAGTTGAACTCCGTAAGCTTTACTTTATCACCTACATTGAACTGTACGGTATTTAAAAAAGTGGACATTACAGTCTTTGCACTGCTCAGTCTTTCACCTTCCATACTGGAACTGGTATCGGCTACCATATCAATGTTCAATGCGTCCTTTTGGTCAAGCATTGATATATTCTTAATTGTTACGGATTGGAAATCACCGTTTGCCACACTTTTTTGTGAGACAAAGAACATATTGGGTGAGAGATTGGTAACAACATTTCCCGATGAATCCTTTACATCCACATACATTCTGACTGTAGGATAGTTGGTGTAGTCAAACTGGACTATGTTTACATCAAGGCCTGTAAGCTTTGTACTTGAATATTCCACAAGCTTACTGAAACTCTCTGAAATATCCTTGAAATTGCTGAAGTCATGCTTTTTTATCATGTCTGAAACAGTTTCACTGTATTCCGAGAGCTTTTTCTTATCATCCTCAGAAGCGTACGGTACATCGGTTTTGCCCAATTTCTCTACAAGGTCCTTAGCCGAATCCTCAAGCCTTGATTCTATTTGAGAGCTTAGCTTTACAAGCTTTTTTGCAGTCAAAAGCTGAGTTTTGTAATCATTGTCCTTGATATCGTCACATTCTTCGTCAATCTTTTGAAGCTTTTCATTCTCATCGTCCTCAAGCCCGTATGACTCAAGTTTTTCGGCCAAATCCATTTCCCAGGCGTTGAATTCTTTGCCTTCGGTTATCTTTTTCAGGCTGCCCTTGTCAGTGAGACTGCAGGCCGACACAGAAAATGATAGAGCCAGAAAAGTTGCGGCAATTATGATTTTTTTCATATTTAATAAAAACTCCTTACTTTATTATTAATATTATACATCTTAAAATATTAAGTGTAAATCATGAATAAGTTTTACGAAACATTTATATTTATAATTATTATTGACAGTATTATAAGACATCGGTTGTTTATAAAGTATGTTGTCAAAATTATGATTATATAATTAGGATATGCTTAACAAGAAATTATTTTTTATAGTATTTAAGAATCAATTATGGTAAAATTTACTGTATAAAGAAGATTCTATTACATATCGAGGAGGGAAATAATATTATGGCAAAATTCTGTGCAAATTGCGGTGCACCGATGGAAGACGGAGACGCAGTCTGCGGACAATGCGGTACACCTGTTTCAAATGTTGTAAAGGATAAAGCTGAGACAAAGGCTGTAGCTGAAGGAGGAAGCAATAAAAAGCTCGGCATTGCGGTTGCTGTAGGATGTGTCGTGGTTGTAATAGCTGTTATAGCGGTAATAGCAAATATTATCGGCGGTGCATCAGGCTATAAATCCACTTTAAACAAGTTTGTTAAGGCTATGAAAAACGATGACGATACTACGATTGTATCCATATCAAGCAGCATAAGCGGAGATATTTACGGAGCTAATGATTATGACAAGATGATTGACAGATTCCTTGATAACAAGCTTGACGGCTATGAGGACAAAATAGACAGTGAGGTTAAAAAGATTACTTATGAGATAAAGGACAAGTCGGAAATTACAGACAGAAAACTTGAAAAGTATAAGGATAAGCTTTCAGACGACTACAATGTGGATACAAACGGCATTACAAAGATGATAAAGATTGATAAACTCAAGCTTACCGTAAAGGGCAGCAAGAAGTCATCATCAGACAGTATTGACGATCTTTATCTTATAAAGGAAGACGGTAAGTGGACAATATTCTTTGATGATTACGGAATATTCAGATAGATAGGGGAGAATAATCATGTTTTGTACAAAATGCGGGAAACAGGTAAGAGACGGACTCAAGTACTGCACGAACTGCGGTGCACCTATAAAACAACATGAGGGCGGAGGTACAGGCGGTCAGAACAGGATTGTAGCAGGCGGCAAGGTAAATCTTAAAAAGGATGACGATACTGCAAAGCCTGCAGCAGTTTCACAGCCAAGTAATAGTATAAGTTTCAATACGGGAAATACCGGAGGCAATGCTCCTGTCAAAAAGCCTAAAAAGAATAAAGGTATTAAGATTGCAATTATTACAATACTCGGTATTATCTTGGCAATTCTTTTGATTATCTTTGCACTTGTTCAGACCGGAGTTATCAGCATATCTGTAAGTGATAATGAGAATCAGGAGAGTACGCTTGATAAGAGCAAGTCGTCCAAAAGAGAGAAGGAAAAGGAGAGAAGGGCCAAGGAAAAAGAGAGTGAAAGCGAGAGTGAAGCAAGTACTGTGCCTACTGTAGAACAGACTGAGCCTAATACCATGCCTACAGTGGCACAGACAGAAAGCGTTACAGTACCCGGTACAGTTGCAATGAACAGTGAATTTATTTTGCCTGACAGCAGCACAAGGGTACTTGATAAGAGTGAGTTGGCAGGTTTCAGTGCCGAACAGTGTCGCCTTGCAAGAAACGAAATCTATGCAAAACACGGAAGAATGTTTGATGATGCGGGATTGCAAAATTACTTCAATTCACGCAGCTGGTATCACGGAATCATACCGGCAGACAGATTCAGTGACACAATGCTTAGTGATATTGAGATACAAAACAGAAATTTGATAATCGCATATGAAAAGGAAATGGGATATACAAAGTAAGGAGGGAATATGAAAAAGAATAAGACGTATCATTTAGTGTGCGGTATATTGGTCATATCGGCAGCGGCAAGTATAAGTGTAAGCGCAGGTACCGCAAAGAGAAAGGTAAAACCTGTTACAAGATATAATACTGCAGAAACAGCTGCCGCTACTCAGGCACAGGAAAAGAAAACAGCAGTTGCCCAAAACGGAGTATACCACCTTAGTGAGAATTCAAAGTACAGACCTTATCTGTGGAAAAATGCAGATGGAAGTGCACCTGATTATAAGGCTTATGTATTTGAACCTAAGGTGTTCAACGGCCATACGGTATTTGTCGACCCGGGACATGGTGACAATTCTGCACCGGAAGCCAATCAAAAGAGAGAAAAATATTATCCGGTTGATGACTCGCTGCTAAAGAGTATGAAGACTTCCATGGTAGGCGCTAAGGCGTACGGAGTCGGCGTGGAGGCCAGAGACAGCAAAAATGTCTATGACAAAATAGAGACGGAACCTGAGTTCAGTCTTAAGGTGGCTCTGAAGCTTAAGGACTTGCTTATAAATAACGGATACCGAGTAGTTATGAGCAGAACGGATTTTAATCAAAATATTTCAAACGGTGCAAGAAGTGCCTTGGCAGGTGAGACCTCCGATATAATGGTGTCAATTCACTCAAATACAGGTAAAAACTCAGGTACTCTAAGTTTTTATCCTGGAGACAGTGACTATATATCAGGCAGTACTTATCCGGGATATACAAATATAATGGGACTGACGAAGTCAAATGTAGAGTTGTCAAAGAAGCTTGCCGAAAATATGGAAAGCAATATCACTATGACTACAGGTTTAAAGAATAAGGGAACACATTCTGCAGTTCTTAGGATATTCTCATATTCATCTATTCCTACATGTCTGGTGGAAGTAGGATTTGCCGACAATGCTACAGATGCAAAGATACTCTCAACAAAGAAGGATGCTATCGCGACTTCTATGGCCAATGCAATAGATCAGTATTTTAACAAGTAGTGGAGAACTTTATGAAAATGAAAAGAGTGATAACATATTTATTTTGTTTACTTGCCGCAATGTTTGCACTTTCTGCATGCGGATCAAAAAGTATAACAATAAAACTTGGCGGTGATACAAAAACCACAGAGGATGATAGGGATGAAAAGGAATCAAAAGAGGATGAGAGCGTTCCTACGGTGGAAGAAAGCGGTATAGAGGAGACTGCTACTGTGCCGGTGACCGAACAGGTGCCGCAGACAACTCAGATACAGACTCAGGCGGCAGAGCCTGCCACCGCTATGACGCAGGTTTTGACTACTCTTTATGTAGTGAATTGTAATGAAAGTATTACACTTCGCACAGCGGATTCTACAAGTGCAAAGGAGATAAGGCAGATACCTTTAGGCGCGGCGGTAAGTTTTATGGAGAATGCGGCAAACGGCTTTTATAAAGTCAGCTACAACGGCAGTACAGGCTACGCGCTGGCTTCATATTTAAGTGTAGACCCGTATAATCACTATGTGGCTTCCACAACTGCGGCGACAGATACATCATGGACAGGCAAAGTGGTCAGATGTAATGAATTTATAACTCTTCGCAAGATTCCAAGTACAAAGGGAGAAGAGATTACAAAGATTCCTCTGGGTGCTTTAGTTACAGTCTATAGCGGAGCCGATAACGGATTTTATTATATCAATTATGGCGGAATCGAAGGCTATGCATTGGCAAGTTATATTGATGCGTATTGATTTTCCCCTTGCATTTATGTAAGAAATGTGCTATAGTGATTAAAATATGTTTGACAGGAAAGTGGGCCGGTGGGTCCACTTTTTTATGCATATGAAAGGATAGAAATGAGCAAAAGTGAAACTTATGTAAAAAGAACTGAAGAGTTCTTAGAAAAACTGAGCGGTGAGCTTGAATTTGAGGTGGTGGATGTCGAATTTGTCAAAGAAGCCGGAGAATACTACCTAAGAGCATACTGCGATATGGAAGGCGGCATAGGGATAGAAGACTGTGCCGAGATTTCAAGGCGTCTTAGCGACTGGCTGGATGAGAATGATTTTATTGACGAGGGATATATTCTGGAGGTTTCTTCACCGGGACTTGGAAGAGCCCTGAAAAAGGATAAGGATTTTCTAAGAGAACTTGGGAAGGAAGTTGAGCTGAAGCTCTATAAGCCAAGGGAAGGTGTGAAAGATTTCGAAGGAGTATTAAAGTCATTTGACGGCGAAAATATAACAATAGAAACAGAAGATAAAGATGAAGTCTTTACAAAAAAAGAAATCGCAAATATCAGATTGAAAATAGATTTTTAACGGAGGATAATACAAAGGATGAATAAGGAATTACTTGAGGCGCTTGATCTCTTGGAAAAAGAAAAAAATATCAGTAAGGCTGCAATATTAGAGGCAATTGAGAACTCATTGATCTCTGCATGTAAGAACAATTTCGGAACTGCGGACAATGTAAAGGTAAGTGTAAATCCGAATACATGTGACTACTCCATAATACAGAGTAAGGAAGTTGTGGAAAGTCTGGGCAATAAGCCAAGCCTTGACGATAAGGCTACAAAGATATCACTTGCTGAAGCCAGAATGAAAAATCCGAATCTGAGTGTGGGAGATATAGTGCTTGTACCTGTTATTTCAAAAGAATTCGGAAGAATAGCGGCAGGAGTGGCAAAGAACGTTATTTTGCAAAAAATAAGAGAAGAAGAAAGAAAAGTTATCTTCAACGACTACTATATGAAGGAAAGAGATATAGTAAGCGGTGTTGTTACCAGATTTATGGGCAAGAATATAGCAATAAATCTTGGCAAGATAGATGCTGTGCTTGCCGAAAGTGAGCAGGTAAAAGGTGAAGAATTAAAGCTTGGAGACAGATTGAAGGTATTCGTACTTGAGGTAAAGGACAATCCTAAGGGTCCGAGAATATCGGTATCAAGAACACATCCCGAGTTTGTAAAGAGACTCTTTGAGTCTGAAGTGCCTGAGATCAGAGACGGAGTGGTTGAAATAAAGTCAATAGCAAGAGAAGCAGGTTCAAGAACAAAGATTGCGGTATGCAGCAATGAGCCGGATATAGATCCTGTAGGAGCCTGTGTAGGTGTGGACGGTGTCAGAGTAAACGCTGTGGTTGATGAACTTAGAGGCGAAAAAGTGGATATAGTAAACTGGGATGACAATCCTGCATACCTTATCGAGAATGCGCTTTCACCGGCAAAGGTTATTGCAGTTGTAGCGGATGAAGAGACAAAGGAAGCGGATGTAATAGTTCCCGACTACCAGCTTTCACTTGCGATAGGTAAGGAAGGTCAAAACGCCAGACTTGCCGCCAGACTTACAGGATATAAGATAGATATAAAGAGTGAAAGTCAGGCAAGAGAGCTTGGAGTATTTGATTCATTAGACGGAAATGAAGATATGTCTGTAGATAGTGAAGATTACACAGATGCGGATAACGATGAGGATGCTGAGGCAGAAACAGAAAATGGCAACGATATTGAAGAATAAAGTACCTCAAAGAAAATGTATCGGATGTAATGAGTCAAAGCCTAAAAAAGAATTGATCAGAATAGTAAAGACACCTGAGGGAGAGATGCTT
>CAUQKD010000041.1:0-14009 GCA_963518365.1 uncultured Lachnoanaerobaculum sp.
ACTTTTTGGATATATCTGATAAGCAACTTTACCGTGCCACCATTTTTTTGTCATATATAACCTCCTAAGAAAATAAACTTTCTTTCAAAATCATAATTTATCACAATGTATAAAATTATGCAAATAAAAAAGATGCCTGTAGAGTTTACAAACATCTTTTTAAAGAATTATTTGAAGCCTTTCTTTATAACCATGCCGCAGCCTACCGTGAAGATAATGATGGAAGAAAATATTATAAGTATTCGCTCAGTCATATCCACGAAAAAGCTTTCAGGCACTATATTTATAAGATTGTCGGTAGTCGGGTCAAGCATCCACAAATCATTTGTAAAAATTATGCGGTGGAAGAGAATAAAATATTTCTCAAAATCACCTGATATAATGAATATAAGGATACCGGCTACAGCCAGTGAAAGCAAAGTACCGTATACAAAGACATTTGATATAAAGCTTGATATCTTACTTTTAAGAAGCTTTGCAGATATGATACACAGTATAATTACGGCAATCAGTATGCTTCTTATACGGCTTGCACCCACAAAAAGCTTCCTTACATCCTTCATGTGGTTTACTTCTCTCTCATTAAAGAAAGGAGTATCGGGAACATCTTTTATAGTAGCCTTTACATCTGTCAGTGTATCTTTGGTACCGTTTAAATAATGCATCATATCCACGGTTACATCCATAAGGTCTGGCATTGATATGCCTACAAATGCGGTAACCGCATATTTTTTATACTCTTTTTCATAGAATGAAAAGTCGGAATATGCGGCGATTTCAATGGAAGTAACCAGTGCAATAAACATCAGTGAAAAGCTTGAAATAATACCTAATATGAAACGAAGGAATTTCATCAAGCGTCCTTCCAAGATTTTATGACCTTAAGTCTTGTGAACTCCTCACGGTCCTTTTCCTCAAGTGCATTTGTAATAGTCTTTACAAGTGTCTCATAGGTAGGGATAGTGATATTCTTTAAGGCATTGGCTCTCTTTTGAGTCTTTTTGATATTGCTTGCAAGTCTGTATGCAGAATTCTCAATCATAGAAAGCTTGACTGTAAGCCTTTTAACTTCGTTGAATTTCTCTCTGGCCTTATCAAGAGATTCTCTGGTTGAATAATAAGCATAAGTAGGGGTGATAGGGTTATCATCAAATCTTACAAGCGGGATTTCGGTACCCATTACGGATCTGGTCTTTATCTGTACACTGTCCTCAACAGGAACGGAACCGGCTATATCGGCCACAAAGTCAATACCCAATTCGATATTTACATACATCAGCGCCTTGTATGCTGCACTGAAAGTTGTATCTATTTGTTTCTGTATTTCTTTAGCCTCGTCAATAAGTCCCATAAGCTCGCGGATAAGAATATTTCTTTTCTTATCCATCAAGCCGTAGCCCTGTCTTGCCAGCGCCAGAGAGTTTTTTGAGGCTATCAAATTACCCTTGGTTGGGAATGTATTTATATTCATAACTAATCCTCTACTGTAGCAGGAACTATATCTCCGTTTGCATCAAGCATTGTCGGTTTGTAATACTGGTCAAGAACCTTTGTATCAATTCTGTCAAGCTCGCCTCTAGGCATAAGTCCAAGCAGATTCCAGCCTATATCAAGTGTATCAAAGATAGTACGGTTGTCATTTACTGACTGTCCAATAAACATCTGCTCAAAAGCTCTACCGAATACCAGATATTTCTTATCCGTATCTGAAAGCTCGTCCTCACCGATAACTGAAGCAAGTGCTCTGGCATCACCCACCTTAGAGTAGGAAGAGAAGAGCTGGTTTGCAACGTCTTGGTGATCGCCTCTTGTAAAGCCTTCACCGATACCGTCTTTCATAAGTCTTGAAAGTGAAGGAAGTACGGCTATAGGCGGATAGATTGACTGACCGTTTAAGTCTCTGTCAAGAACTATCTGACCCTCTGTGATATAACCTGTAAGGTCAGGGATCGGGTGAGTGATATCATCGTTAGGCATGGTAAGAATAGGAATCTGTGTAACTGAACCGTTTACACCTTCTACTATACCCGCTCTCTCATATATTGTAGCAAGCTCTGAATAAAGGTAGCCCGGGAAACCTTTTCTTGAAGGAATCTCACCCTTTGAAGATGAAACCTCACGCATTGCCTCTGCAAATGAAGTCATATCTGTAAGGATTACAAGGATGTGCATACCCTTTTCAAAAGCAAGGTACTCTGCAACCGTAAGTGCAACCTTAGGTGTTATAAGTCTTTCTACGACAGGGTCGTTTGCAAGATTGATGAATGTGATAACGTGGTCACTAACACCGCTCTCTGCAAATGTTCTCTGGAAGAAATCCGCAACGTCGTGCTTTACACCCATAGCGGCAAACACTACCGCAAACTTCTCATCGTCATTGTCACTGTCACCCAAAGAAGACTGACGAACAAGCTGTGCTGCAAGCTCATCATGTGGAAGACCGTTTCCTGAGAATATAGGCAACTTCTGACCTCTGATAAGAGTCATAAGTCCGTCTATTGCGGAAATACCGGTTCTGATATAGTTTCTCGGGTACTCTCTTGTAACAGGATTTAGAGGCTTACCGTTTACATCAAGTGTTTTTTCAGCCTCCACACTGCCGAGTCTGTCTATCGGCTCACCGATACCGTTGAATGTTCTGCCGAACATTGCTTCGGAAACGCCTATTTCCATAGGCTTTCCTGTAAGCTTTGTGTGTGTATTTCTAAGTGCCATACTGTCTGTTCCTTCAAAAACCTGTATGACAGCCTTATCATTGTTTATCTCTATAATTCTGCCGAGGCGCTTCTCATTACCGTTTACGGTCATCTCTACGATTTCATCATAGGCAGCACCCTTGACACCCTCAAGAACTACCAGCGGTCCGTTTATGGAGCTAAGTCCAAGGTATTCTATTGACATTTTTTTACCTCCTATGCATTCTTTTCAAGTACTTTTTCGTAGAATGTGTCAATGTCTTTTTTGTATTGATCCAACATTTCAAGTTTGTCATTCGGAACATCATACTTTATAGAAGTTACCTTATCCCAAATGCTGTCCTGATGTAAAACGCTCATAGGCATACCCTGATGAACCAGTGCTTTTGATTTCTGATACAGATAAAGTATAACGTCCATCATCTTAAACTGCTTTATAAGAGGTACTGAAGTATCGTCCTTGTGGAATGCGTTCTGCTGCAAAAACCCTACTCTTATAACCTTTGCGATATCAAGTACAAGCTTCTGGTCATCAGGCAATACATCAGCACCGATAAGCTTTACTATTTCCATCAAAGAAGCTTCCTGATTGAGGATATATACAAGTCTGTTTCTGTATTCAACGAACTTCTTGTCTACATGCTCGGCATACCAAGGTGCAAGGTCTGTCAAATACTCGGAATAGCTGTCAAGCCACTGGATAGCAGGGAAGTGTCTTGCATAAGCAAGTCTCTTATCAAGTCCCCAGAAGCAACGTACGAATCTCTTTGTATTCTGTGTAACAGGCTCTGAGAAGTCACCACCCTGTGGAGAAACCGCACCGATAATGGAAACGGAACCTTCAGTGCCGTTTAAGTTTTGCATCATTCCGGCTCTCTCATAGAATGCTGAAAGTCTTGATGCAAGATATGCCGGGAAACCTTCCTCGGCAGTCATTTCCTCAAGTCGACCTGAAATCTCACGAAGAGCCTCGGCCCATCTTGAAGTGGAGTCGGCCATGATTGCAACGTCATAACCCATATCTCTGTAGTATTCTGCAAGTGTCAGACCTGAATACAGAGAAGCCTCTCTGGCCGCCACAGGCATGTTTGAAGTGTTTGCGATAAGAGTTGTTCGATCCATCAAAGGATTGCCGCTCTTAGGGTCGATAAGCTCCGAGAACTCCTCAAGAACCTGTGTCATCTCGTTACCACGCTCACCACATCCGATATATATGATGATATTTGCATCGGACCACTTTGCAATCTGGTGCTGTGTCATGGTCTTACCTGTACCGAATCCGCCCGGAACGGCTGCAGTACCGCCCTTTGCAAGAGGGAAGAGAGTATCAAGTATTCTCTGTCCCGTGATAAGCGGAATGCTTGCCGGGAATCGCTTCTTTGTAGGTCTCGGCACACGAATAGGCCAATGCTGTGTCATAGTTACAGGAATTTCACTGCCGTCTGTAAGCTGTAATGTAATAAGCTTATCGTTGATAGTATACTCACCGTCCTCAACCACATCTACGACATAGCCCTTAAGATTAGGTGAGAGCATTACTTTATGTACAATTGCCTGAGTCTCAGGAACTTCAGCGATGATAGTACCGCCGTCAATAGCCTGACCCGGCTTTACAGTTATATGTGTTTTCCAAAGTTTCTTTGTATCAAGTGAATCTACACTGACACCTCTTGATATATAAGCCCCCTCTTTTTTAGCTATCTCGCTAAGCGGACGCTCGATACCGTCAAAGATATTGTTAAGTATACCCGGTGCAAGAGTTACGGACACAGGAGATCCTGTACCTGTTACCACTTCGCCGGGCTTAAGACCGCCGGTTTCCTCATAAACCTCTATGATAGTCGCATCGGTTGTAAGACCGATTACCTCACCTACAAGGTTTTCCTCACCTACGTATACCATTTCATGCATTTTAAAGCCGGAATCATTTGATGTCTTTACGATCGGCCCGTTTATTGCAAATATAATACCTGTTTTTGCCATTATAGCACCTCCATCTCTACATCAAATTTATCTTTAGCTTCTGCTATCTTTTTCTCGAAAGAATTGTCAATCAGGATATTCTTAGCCGGAATGACGGCTCTTAGACCGCCATGGAAAGGATATTTGCTTATAGCTATATCGATACCGTGCTTTACAGAAAGCTTATGTGCCAATGCTTCGTCGTTAGGGTCGATATATATTTTTACTTCATCATTTCCTGCAAACTTAAGCGCCTTGTCTATCTGAGAATCAAGCAAAGCTTCATATGCAGGAGAGGATTGATAGGTTGCAAGTTTTGCTTCAAGCTGTGAAAAGATTTTTTCTTTAAGCTCGGCAGCTTTTTTGCTGATTTCCATTTTCAACTTTATCTGTTCAAGAGCAAGCTCTTTATTGGTTTCCTTGTCAATCCTTGTAGTTTCTGTTTTGACTTCCATATCAGCAAGCCTTATCTCGCTGCTTTGGTAGTCTGCGAAGTCCTTATCTAAAGCACTTCTATAATCTGAAAGTATCTTTTCAGCTGCAGCCATGGCATCCGCCACGCAGGCTTCTTTAAAATGCTGTAGTTTTTCTTCTATTGTCAAGATAATACCTACCTTTTTATACTAATGTAACAGTTCAGCAAAAGCTGAACTGTTAGGACAAGTTTGTAAGATAAATCTTACAAAACAGATGTATCAGACAGATTGGGTCATCTATCTATAGTTTTAATCCGATAGCTTCGTTTACATAGTCTGTAATGAAGTTTTCAGATCTTCCGGTACCATGTCTGTCCGGTATATCAATAAAGAGTGGGATATGTGATTCCATCTTATATTTGTTGACAAGCTCTGGATAGTCCTTAGAAAACTTTTCTGTAAGAAGAACTATGCCGATTTCTTTGCTGTTAACAACAAAATTGAGGGCATCAGTGAGTTCATTTTTTTCATGAACCACCACTCCTTCCACTCCTGCAAGTCTCATACCTGTAAGAGTATCTACATTATCGCTAATAAGGTACATTTTCATAAGATTGCCTATTATAAACGACCTAAGATCATGAATGCAACTACAAGTCCGTAAAGACAAACACCCTCTGCAAGACCTACGAAGATAAGTGACTTACCAAGGATTGAACCGTCCTCACTGATAGCGCCAAGTGCTGCAGATGCTGCTGCAGATACGGCGATACCGCCACCGATACAAGCAAGACCTACTGAAAGAGCTGCTGAAAGATATCCAAGACCTGCTGCGCCTGAAGCTGCTGTCTCGCCTGCCGCATAAGCGTTACCTGATAAGAACAATACGCTTGCAATTGCCATAACGCCGAAGAACATAAAGATGTTTCCTGCAAGGGCTTTCTTATAACGACCCTTTGTTTTCTCGCCTATCATAAATGCTATGAAAGGAACTGCAATACTTAAAATAAGAGCTGCTGAAAGAGTTACTTTTGCTAATGTGTTCATTTTTTTCTCCTAAATAAAAACTATATATTTATATGACGAAAGTCATATGGTTAATAAATTGATTTGTTACTATGCGTAAGGCTTAAATGCCCTGCCGCCTCCGGTATAGAATCTGGAGAATAACTCATAATACTCCAGACGAAGCACCTGTATACCTACAATCAAACCTTCCATACCCATGACGAAGATGTTTCCGAGAACAACACCGATCCAGTTGATGTTTCCGCTCTCGGCACCTGAAAGCATAAGAACAACTTCCATCATAGCGGCATGGCTGACTGCGAAAGCACCTACCCTGACGAATGACAGTGAGTTTGAGAAGTAGCTTAAAAGCACTTCAAAAAGCTCAAAGAATCCCTGTAATACAAACATTCCGGCTCCGCCTTCAAGGTGAACCTTTCTTCTTTCAACTATTTCAGCCAAAGGCTCTTTTAAGAAGATAAGAATTAAAGGTATTACAAACATTATGATAAGTACTATAGATGCAGGCAGCGGATTTCCCGTCATGAAAAGCACCATTGTAGCAAGTGCGGATGCATAAAATACAAGTCCCGCAACGCCGTTTGTATCAAACAGTGCCTCACCCGGCTGTTTGAATCTGAGCTTTGTCAAAATACTTATAATCATCATAAGTATAATGATAAGCATACCGAGTGTTATAGTTACAACGAAAACGGTATTAAGGTTTCCGATAACGGGAAGTGCAGTCATTGCCTTTGCCGGTCTTAACCAAAGCGGCTGTATAATATCTTCAAAACCGAAGATTGAACCGAATAAGAATCCGAATATTGTGGAGAAGAATCCACATCTTGCAATGATACCTGCAAGTCTTATTTTCTTAGTACAATACAAAATACTGCCCAAAATCAAAAGTACAAGGCCCTGTCCGACATCTCCGAACATAAAGCCGAACAATATGGAATATGTGATGCCCACAAGAATTGTAGGGTCAAACTCCTTATAATTTGGAAGCCCGTACATCTCAACAAACATCTCAAAAGGTTTAAAGAGTGCATTATTTTTCAGCTTGATAGGCGGAGTGCTGATAACTTTTGACAAATCCTTTTCTGAAAGACAGAAAGTTTCAGGTTCATTCTCCAATTCCTTTGAAAGCCTTTCGGCATCACGCTCTGTTAACCAACCGCATATGATATAAAAGACTTTCTTATCAGCTCTGTTTCCTCTTGTAGCTGCCGCATACTTTCTTACATCAAATACTTTATTGAATCTGTTAAGCACTTGATTTGCAAGCAAAAAGTCGTCTTTTCTGTCTTCAAGAGTCTTTATAATCTTGTCGTCAACGGATGCTATCTCTGTCTTTATTGACTGAATCTTTTCCTCAAGATGTGTGCTGGCCGCAGCAGGCGTACCTTCATATCCTTCAGGTAAGAAAAATCTTTCAAAATGCATAGAAGAGTAGATTGCATCTATCTGATCCGATATGGTATCAGGAACAAAATATACACCCCATACTCTGTCATCAATTTCTCTTGCCTTGTAGAAGATGGTATCGACACTGTCATATACAAAGGTCATGAATTTCTCATAGTATTCTTTCGGCATAGAACCGAATCTGAAGTTCACATATTTAAAATGAAGAATCTTTTCGGTGTCATAATCCAGTCCGATAAAGTATTGAACATTTTTCAATTTTTCTTCATATTTTGAAAGCTCGGCTTCAAGATCACTCTTTTTTTGTGAGAAGGCGTTAACCTTATCTGAAAGAGTATTTGTCAATGCCTCAGCCTCTTCGATGCTCATTTGACGATTTGCTTTGAAATCAGTATCCTTAAGATACTCTTTAAGTTCCTGTGAGCTGTTCAGAGCATTTTTATAAGGATTGGTATCAGTAAACGGATGCAATTCCTTAACATCCTTAAGTTCAGACAGAGCGTTCTCCAACTGAAAATCATATTTGCTGATATAAGTTTCAATAATTCTGTCAATGTCGTCTTTCGGGCCTGTGATATTCAAGAATTTCATTCTTTCAATCATGCGAAAGACCTCCTTGTCTCAAGTTTTAGAATCGTAGTGATAATATCCTCTGCAGGAAGTGAATACCTGATAGACTCTATTATCTTTGTGACTCTGCTTATTTCCAGTTCCCTGGCGTACAGATAGTAGCTAAGTGTGGCTAAAGAATACGGATCCTTTTTCTTGTTCTGAGTGTATAAATACTCAAGTGACGACATGAAAATCTCTTCCAGTCCCGGTTTGTTTTTGAACAACTTGGCTTCAAGTTTTCCGTAGTAGGTCTTTTCAAAAATCTCAAAGAAAGCTGTAACATCTTCAGATTCCGCCATTTGCTTTATCTCATCCACACTGAGTTTGTAGTAGTGAGGGATAAGTGTAGCATAAAGATCGGCACTCTTTACATTGTAGTATTTCTTTATCCTATATATCCACTGCATATTTAAAAAGTCACATCTTGTACCTAGGATTGACAGCACATCTTTGCTTTCAGTACCTTTAAGTTCCTTTGCCGCGAATTTGAAGCATATATCAAAGTAGTAAGTATCAAGTGCAAGACCATACTCAAATATAGTCTGTCCGCCCTTTGAATATACTTCGTTTAAGCAGTTGTAATATTCGGTATTTTTCAGTGTTTCAATGAACTGCTGGATATCGTTGGCAGCCAACAAATCATCAATATTAAAATCCATATGAGCACCGATATGCTTTGCATAGAATTTTAAGTTCAAGGATTTGGGCCTGCTACTGAGAATATCTCTCAATATACGCTTTAATACATACATTTCATTGTACATAGACACCAAGTTCAGGTATTTTCTGGGTGTACCTGAAGTGAACTTATACAGTCCCATGAACTCTTCCAAACTACTAAGCATCAAAATCTGCTCGATATCCTCACGGTGTAATGTAGAAACATCTACATTTTTGAATGCATCTTTGTAGTATTTATACTTCATCAGTTCATTCATAGCGGAAGATATACTGTCACATTCACACAGTGATTTGAAACCGTCAATGCTTATCAAATCGCCTGACATTGCACGAATCTTTGTAGTAAGGGAAGCGTATTTAAATAAATTTCCCATGGCTACTCCTTAATCATTTCTGAAAATAGTGTATCCACATATTTATCATGGTTAGTGTCATACATGTCTTGCAAATCCCTAAAGGCTTTTTCAGATTGCTGCTTAAGTTCCAGTATCTTCTTTTCTTTTGCAACATTCATAGATTCCTGTAATGCGGCAATTCGAGACTTCGTCTTGGCATCAAGATCTTGCTTCCAAAGCTCTTTTTTGGCGTTCATTTCAGCAGCAATTTCCTTTTTCTTAAGAATCGCGTCATCAATATAGCTTTGCGACGAGTCTTCGATTTCGGAAAGTCTGCTTATTATATCATCCATAAAACCTCCTTAGTAAATTGTATTATGTGATATACCATGTAAGGCAAACCACTTTAAATATATTTCCGACTATTTTTGCATTGCATATAATAGGTAGAAATACATTTGTCGAAAACAATAATATACCTTTTCAAGAAAAAGTAAAGGGAAAGATTAAATAAAATTGATAAAAAAAATATAAAGCCAACGGGTTTAAGCAGTTTTCGACCTGTGATGTATTGTGCAGACACACATAAGTACACACCATGCGAACAGATACTTGAAATAAAATATGGTTTATTGTATAATTATCAAGGAAGTAGGCAATATTTAGCGAAGATGCTTGCCTACTATTTTGTTGTATACGCACATATTTTATGCGGCTTTTAATATATATATATGTATGCATAAAATATCGGCAAAATACTTTAATAACTCAAAACGATAAAGAAATAAGAAAAGGAGAGGATATTGTGTTAAAGTATATTATCAAGAGGTTGATATTCGGTCTTGTTACCATATTTATTGTATCGACCTTGACATTTTTCCTGATGCAGCAAGTTCCTGGAGGACCGTTCGCTGCAGACAAATCAATTTCAAAAGCGGCTCAAAAAGCTTTGGAGGTTAAATACGGCCTTGACAAGCCGATTACGGTACAGTATGTAAATTACTTCAAAAATGCTTTACATGGCGACTTCGGAATCAGTATAAAGCAAAGAGGAAGGGACGTAGCTCAGATAATATCCTCAAAATTCCCTGTTTCAGCCAGAGTGGGAGGTATATCAATTATACTTTCACTTCTGATAGGAGTCCCTTTAGGTTCCATTGCGGCGCTTAATCGAGGTAAGATACTTGACAGGCTCATCATTATATTTGCCACATTGGGCATTGCGGTACCTAGCTTTGTTATCTGTACAATTCTTATGTACATACTCGGCGTTAAGCTTGAACTTTTGCCGACATACGGTCTGACATCACCGCTTCATTATATAATGCCTGTTATGGCACTGTCTTTTTATCCTACAGCATATATTGCAAGACAGATGAGATCGTCAATGCTTGATGTACTCGGACAGGATTATATGAGAACAGCCAGAGCAAAGGGACTTTCAGAGAATGTTATCCTGTTTAAGCACGCACTCAGAAATGCAATTCTGCCTATTGTTACATATATGGGACCTTTGGTAGCATATACACTTGTAGGAAGCTTTGTAGTGGAAAAGATATTTACAATCCCCGGACTCGGAGGTGAATTTGTAAGTTCGGTTATAAATCAGGACTACACCGTTATCATGGGAACTACAATATTCCTTGCAGCACTTATCATAGTGATGAATGTTTTAGTGGATATTGCATACACCATAATAGATCCGAGAATCAAACTTAAGTAAAGCCTATAAGAAAGGAGAAGGTTGTCACATAGCTTGTGATTTACCTATATAAAATGAGCAAACACATTATTTCAGGGCATTTAAACTTATCGCCCGATGATCTTTTGCCCGCAAGCAAAGAAGAAAAAGAAAGTCTGATAGTGATGCGTCAAAGTGTCAGTTTCTGGCAGGACGGTTTCAGAAGACTTTTAAAGAATAAAGTTGCACTTGTGTCATTAGCGGTATTTATCGTTATATTGATACTTGCATTCATAGTTCCGATATTTTATCCATATAACTATGCTACACAGATTCAAGGCAGTGAGAGACTCTTGCCGATGCAGTTTTCAGCAGGAGAACTTACAAGGATATCGGCGGGAGAACATATATTCCCACATATACTCGGTACGGACAGTCTTGGAAGAGACTATGCCATAAGAGTAATGATGGGTGCCAGAATCTCACTTATAGTAGGACTTTTGGCATCACTTATAGTACTTGTTATAGGATCCGTATACGGTTCAATAGCCGCATTTTCAGGCGGTTGGGTAGATCTTATAATGATGAGAATTGTAGATATTATATATACCGTTCCTGATATTCTACTTATTATATTGCTTACATTCGCACTTAAAAAACCTATGAAGCTTTTGGCAAATGCGCCGGGCTTCGGATGGATCAATGTGCTTGGAATCAATCTTATAAGTATATTCGTAGTGTTCGCATTGCTTTACTGGGTAGGTATGGCAAGAATTGTCCGTGGACAGATACTTGTTTTAAAGGAGCAGGAGTATGTTACGGCTGCCAGAGCGTTAGGAGCAAAGAGCGGCTCAATCATCAGAAAGCACCTGCTTACAAATACTATCGGTACACTTATAGTTACTACAACATTGCAGATACCTTCAGCTATATTTACCGAGAGTTATCTTTCATTCCTAGGACTCGGTGTTGCGGTACCTATGCCTTCACTCGGTTCACTTGCATCAGATGCCATTACAGGATTGCAATCATATCCTTATCTTTTGTTTGCACCTGCACTGCTTATCAGTTTGATAATACTAAGTCTTAACCTTTTGGGTGACGGACTACGTGATGCATTTGACCCTAAGTTAAAGAATTAAGGAGAGATATATGAAACATTTGGTAGATATAGAACATGAAAGACTCTCCTTCTTTACACCTGCAGGAGAGGTAAAAGCGCTTGACGACGTTTCCTTCTATGTAAATGAGGGAGAAGTACTCGGAATAGTAGGAGAGTCCGGTTCCGGAAAGAGTGTTACAAGTTATTCACTTATGGGACTTATAGCAAATCCCGGAAGGATTATAGGAGGTGACCTCTATTTCAACGGATATCACATCAATGATATGAGCGAAAAGGAAATGAGGAAAATCCGCGGAAATGAGGTTTCAATCATTTTCCAGGACCCTATGACCAGTTTGAATCCGGTATATACTATCGGTAACCAGATAATGGAGGTTATACTCCTTCATACAAATAAGTCAAAGACCGAGGCGAAAGAAAGAGCAAAAGAGCTGCTTACACTTGTAGGAATCAATGAGCCTGAAAAGAGACTTAAGCAGTATCCTCATGAGCTTTCAGGAGGTATGAGACAGAGAGTTATGATCGCTATGGCACTTGCCTGTGAACCGAAGCTTTTGATTGCGGACGAGCCGACCACAGCACTTGACGTTACAATTCAGGCACAGATTATAGAACTTATGATGGACCTTAAGAATAAGCTCGGTATGGCAATCATTATGATTACACATGACCTCGGTGTCGTTGCAAGTATATGTGACAGAATAGCCGTTATGTATGCGGGTAAGATAGTGGAGAGCGGTCTTACAGACGATATCTTCTACAATCCGAAGCATGAGTATACAAAGGGACTTTTAAAGAGTATCCCTAAGATGTATGAGGCCGACTATGAAAGACTTGTACCTATCGAGGGTTCACCTGTGGATATGCTTAATCCGCCGAAGGGCTGCCCTTTCGCTTCAAGATGTGACTCATGTATGAAGATATGTTTAAGAGAGATGCCGCCTGTTAAGAATTTCAGTGATATACATTATTCACAGTGCTGGCTGAATGAAGTAGAAGAAGATACAAACAGTGAGGGAGGAGAAGCATGTCTGAAAAAATAATCAAGGTTGAACATTTGCAACAATTCTTCCCTGCCGGAGGCTTCGGTAAGAATAAAAAATATGTAAGAGCTGTAGACGATGTTTCTTTCTACATTGAAAAGGGAGAGACATTGGGACTGGTAGGAGAGTCGGGCTGCGGAAAGACTACCACAGGAAGATCGCTGCTCAGACTCTATGAACCTACAGACGGTAGAATCATCTATAACGACAAGGTACTTTTTGACAGCGGAAAGGTGCCGCTTGTAGATGATAAAGGAAACGATATCATTGAAAACGGCGTACCTAAGCTTGGCAAAAAGACTGCCGTAAATATGTCCGAGTACAGAAAGAAACTTCAGATAGTTTTCCAGGATCCTTACGCTTCACTTGACCCGAGAATGACTGTAGGCGATATAATAGGAGAGGCGATAGATATAAACAAGATAGCATCTTCAAAAAAGGACAGACAGGACAGGATAATAGAAGTTTTAAGAACTGTAGGTCTTAACTCCGAGCACGCCAACAGATATCCTCACGAGTTTTCCGGAGGTCAAAGACAGAGAGTCGGTATTGCAAGAGCACTTGTAGTTAACCCTGATTTTATAGTAGCCGATGAGCCGGTATCCGCACTTGACGTTTCCATACAGGCACAGGTTGTAAATATGTTTGAGGATTTGCAAAAGGAGAGAGGGCTTACGTATCTCTTTATTGCACATGACCTTTCTATTGTAAACCATATCAGTAACAGAATCGGTGTTATGTACCTTGGAAAGATGGTGGAGCTGGCAGAGGCGGGAGAGATTATCTTCAGACCGCTTCACCCTTATACAAAGAGCCTTATTTCAGCTATACCTGTAGCTGATCCTAAGATAGCAAGAGAGAGATCAAGAATAGTACTTGAGGGAGAGGTTCCTTCGCCACTTAATCCTCCTAGCGGATGTCATTTCAGAACCAGATGTAAGTATGCTACAGAGCAGTGTGCTATGGAAGTTCCGAAGTGGAGAGAGATGGAAAAGGGACATTTTGTGGCCTGCCACAATAT
>CAUQKD010000042.1:0-13901 GCA_963518365.1 uncultured Lachnoanaerobaculum sp.
AAGCTCTACAAACTTACCCTTCTTTGCCAAAATATCGGTTCCTTCAAGTGCATAAATCTGATGCAGCCTGTCTCCGAAATCAATATCACCGTCTATACCCTCAGTTATAAAATGCGGTGTTACCTCGGTGTTGTACTTACCCCTGCCCAGAGTAAATCCGTTTTCAAGTTCCACTCCAAGCTGAGTGGCAAGCTGTAAAATCCTTCCCTGATAAGGATATCCGCTCGGTTCTCCGATTCCTATAAAACCGCCGCCGCTACAGATAAACTCTCTGACTGCCGACAAAATCATCTCATCCTTCCAGTATCTTCCGCCACATTGACCCGTCTGTGCGTCACCTATATTTATAATCACATCAAAATTTTTGAGTATATCACAGTCTTCTATTATATCGTCAAAGCTTATAAAACTTACATCAAAAGGCGCACCGCTGAGTGACTCTATTACACCTGCATACGCTTCATTCTCCTTGTGATATATTGCATGATGTACCATATGATTGCCCCATGCTTTATATCTGCCCCAACTGCTTAAAACTGCAACCTTTTTAAAAGAATACGCCCTGCATCCCTTGACATTTTTATAAAGTTCTCTGAACTCGTCACATACAAGCTTTGCATAGTCTATAAAATCAGGAAAATCCAAAGTCAGTTTCAAATATCCGCCGTATCCTATCCTGTCCACAGGTACTCTGAGAATTGCCCTTCTTACCGTAATCCAGTTTTTCATAGCCTCTTTTACAGGGTCGCCGCCCGGATGGAAAGTATCTGGGAAAAAGTAAGGCAAAAGCCTGCCCTCGGTATATTTGACCCCCTTAATATCGCTTATAAGCCTGAGAGTCTGACCGTTGCCCACGCTTCCTACCACGGCATCCAAACCGATAGTTTTAAAATCATCCATATACGGCTCAATACCTATCCAGTGGTCACCCAAAAACATCATGGCTTCCTTACCGTACTCATGTACTATATCCACCATCTCTTTTGCAAGCTTCGTCACTTCTCTTCTCTGGAAATCTATGAAGTCAAAATATTCCTTGCTTGGTACTCTGTAGGTATTGTTCATATATCCCTGATCTATTATATATTCAGGTCTGAATCTGTATCCAACTTCTTTTTCAAACTGGTCCAATATATAAGGACTTACAGAGGCTGAATATCCGTACCAATCCACATACTTTTGTCTTGCAAGCTCGTCAAATATAAGTGTGAACTGATGAAAAAATGTCGTAAATCTGATTACATCGACTTTGGGATGATTTTCCAAGAACTTTCTGAGTCTTTTCATTGAATATTCACGGGTCTTCGGTTGGCGTACATCAAAAGTTATCTGTTTTTCAAAATCTTTCCAACCGTTGGTCACCGCATTGTACATATGCACAGGGTCCCATATAATATATGCCAGAAAGCTTACAGTATACTCGTGATATTTCTTTGCCTTAATAACCACTTCACCGTCTTCATAATGCCATTCCTTACTTCCAAGCGACCTGCCCAAAGTCCTGTCCATGACTTCCCACCATCTCTTTATATCGTCATGGTCATTTACTTTCAACAAGTCCTTATGCAGTCCCTCCATCAGATTGATTCTGAGAACACTGTCATCAGCCATGTGGAAATCCGTCATCACATACATCTGCTGAACTTCATCAGGATTTTTCTTTGCCCATGCATTATCTTTTCTGGTTGTATAATATGTGGCATAAATTTTTGCGTCAAGCTCTTCTATCTCCTTAGGCATATCCGTACCGTCACAGTCTCTTACGGCATCGGCTCCCCAAAGCTTCATAATCTTTTTTGTCTCTTTAATTATATCTACATCTGTAGGTATTGTTACTCTCCCCTTCAATATTGACCCCCTTAAGTTTTCAATAAATTTTTACAATAGTGTTAAATAAACTATAATAGTTTGACACAAAAATTTCAACTAAAATCTTAGCCATTTTATACTAAAATAATAAAGACTCCCCGTAGGGAGCCTGAAATCAGCTTAAGAAATTTATAAAGAATGTAATTGTAAGACTGTTCAAAAAGTCTGCAAACATACTTCCAACTATCGGCACAAGTAAGAATGCCTTTACCGAAGGTAAATACTTCTCGGTTACAGCCTGCATATTTGCCATTGCGTTCGGAGTCGCACCCATACCGAAACCGCAGGTTCCTGCCGCAAGCACCGCCGCATCATAGTCACTGCCCATAAACTTAAATACGATAAATCTTGCAAATACAAACATAAGCACTGTCTGTCCTGCCAACAATATAAACAGCGGCAGAGCAAGTGCAGCCAACTGCCAAAGCTTAAGTGTAATCATCGCTACACCTAAGAATAATGAAAGGCAGATACTTCCAAGATCGTTTATCTCACCCATATGTATTCTGAAGCTGTCCGTATATTCGCTTATATTTCTCATTACAGCCGCAACTATCATAGAACCGATATATACAGGGAAGGTCATACCTGATTTTGAAAGTACAAATGATATGACAGTTCCGATACCCATTGCAAGTGTAAGCTGATATACCGCCGGAGCGTACATGGAAACCTCTCTTCTATGCTTTATCTCCTCTTCCACAAGCATACTGTCATCTTCATATACTACCGTATCTGTAAGATTCTTCTTTTTTATCAGACTGTTTGCAAGCGGTCCACCCATCAGTGAACCTGCCACAAGTCCGAATGTAGCCGCCGCCGTAGCAAGTGTGGTCGCACCTTCAACATTCATATCTTCAAGCAAAGGTCCGAACGCTCCGGCAGTACCGTGTCCTCCGATCATAGGTATTGAACCCGTACACATACCTATAAGCGGACTTATTCCGATTGCCTTTGAAAGTCCCACAGCCAAAGTATTCTGCAGTATTATGAGTAAAAATACCAAAATAAGGAAGATAAACGTTCCCTTTCCGCCGCTCTTTAACACCTTCATATTTGCCTGAAAACCTACTGAGGTAAAGAACATTACCATGCAGACATTTCTCAATGTCTCATCAAAGTTTATTTCCATAATACCGGATGCATAAAGTATGCAGAATATTATGGCAAATATCATTCCTCCCACCACAGGTGCAGGTATACAGAATGTTGTAAGGAATTTTATTCTCTCTTTCAGCAACACACCTATAAACAGTGCCAGTACGGCCACCGCCACAGTCTGGTACATATCAAGGTTTAATGTCTTTCTGGCTGAAGTATCGGCCTTAATCTCAGCCTTCACTCCCGTTATACCGTTGTCACTGTACCACTTTGCCGCCGCCTTATGGAAAGGGGTATCAATGCTGTTTAATGTACTTTCATCAAATATATTTAAAGTATCACCTGAAATCTTATTAAAGTTGTCATGGTGTGTCTTAAGTAAATTTAAAATTGCATCAATATGATTTGCACTTACATTTTCATTTGCCACAAGGACCGCCATCACACCTACAGTTGTGATATCCTTGTTGATACCCTTATATGTTCCTGATTTTATTGTAGTAACACTGTAACCGTCATAGCTGTTTTCCAAAAATCTCACAGCTCTGTCATCCAGTGAGAGTATATCTATAGGTACATTGGCATCTGCCAGATCCGAAATCGCCTTTGTAGGAGTAGCCGCCGTAACAAAGAACGCATCAAGCTCACCGTTTTTTAATGCTGTTGCCGCATCGTCAAATGAAAGATATCTTACATCAATGTCGTTAACGGTAAGTCCGTAAGCTTTCAATATATTCTTTGCATTCTTTAATACACCTGAGCCTTCTTCACCTACCGAAACCCTAAGTCCTTTAAGGTCTTCAACCGACTTCAACTGCAGCTTTTTGTTGACAACTATCTGATAGTTCTCAGTATAAAGTCCCGCTACCGCCTTGGTCTTCTTTATAGGATTGCCTTCAAACTCTCCCTTACCGTTAAAAGCATCCGTGAGTGTATCGTTTTGCACTATCGCCATATCCACTATATTATTCTCAATAAGTCTGATATTGGCTGCCGAACCTGCACTCATCTGTACGCTCATATCAATATTGCTGTCCTGCTTTGCCACATCCTTCAGCGCATTACCGTAGGCAAAATATGTACCTCCCGTTCCGCCTGTCGCCAAATGAATATTGTTTCTTTCCACTTCCTTTGAACACCCTGTTGCAATCAGTATTGTAAACAACAGCGCAAATATTATTCCTAATCTTCCTATCCTTTTAATAAATATCCCTCCTTCTCCTAAAACATAAAGAAAAGGGTAGCTTATGCCGCCCTTTAAAGTCACTGTCTGTCTGTAAAGACGAAAGGTATTATACAGAAAAAAGATGATTTCGTCAAATTTAATTTGTAATATCACATCTATTAATGTGCAATTTTTATCTCCGACTTTCTATTTATTCAAAAATCTTACCGCCGACTTCCTTGCTTTTTCTATTTTCTCAGCATCCACATCTTCCACAGCCGATTGACTTATCCATTTCTTTCGAAATAGAATCTGCGCCGACTCTATCATAATACTGCAGGCATGTAAATCGGTCTCTGCAGCAATTGCTAAAGCAAAAGATGACTTTACCTTTTCTTGAATAACTTCTTTATCAACTCCATGAAATGACAGCTGCATCAGGCTTGATGCAGACCACGCTCTGCAAAGACTGTCTTTATCTTCCGACATTTGCTTTGCCAAAATATCAATCTCATTTAAAGAGCCTATCCATCCGAGAGCTATAATGATCTTTTGTCGAAGTAAAGCATCTTTTATCTCTATAAGCGAAGTCATAATCGGAATAAGCTTATTACAAAGTTCCGGATAAAAATCTCTATGTCTCAGTTTTGAAAGAGTTTCGGCCATAAGGTATGCGGTAAACACCTTTAAACTCTCGTCTTTTTCATTATTCAAAACCTCAAATAGAAACTCCAGTCCTTCTTTATCATGTTTGTAAAAACTGCCTGAGAGATTCAAGTTTGTACCCTCGTCCCAGTCTTTGCAAATCAGTTTATAATGATATTCTATTTCGTCACTTGCTCCTAAATCCGCAATAAATTTTATTCTTTCGCCGTCGGGGAAGTTTTGCCTTTTTAATTCTTCATATCTTTTTTGTAAATCCATTATAGTACTCCATATTTTTATTCTAATTTGGTGTATCTTATTATAGAGTTTTTTTCTAAAAAATATAACATTTTCAGATAACTAAATAACAATTAATCTAAACCTTAATATATTTTGTTGAACGCCCACTACCTGTCTGTTTTATTTTATTATTATCGTTTAATTCCTTTAAAGCACGTTCTATAGTCCTTTGCGATATATCAGGACAAAGTATCATAATATCCTTTTTAGAAAGCGGCTCTAATGACCTTTGAATAACAGATAATACTCTTTCAGGTGACGTCAATTTCTCATTTCCAATAAGGTTAAATCTGTCATCACATTCTTCATACGCTTTTAATAAAACTCCCAGCATATATCTTATAAAGGGGATTTCATCATTTTCACCTGTATGCCACTTTTCACTTGATTTTTTCAACTCTTCATAATAAGACTCTTCACTCTCTTCAATCTGCATCTCTATACTTATATACCTTCCAACAAAGTAATCGAACTTATAAAGTAAAAGTAATGTCAGTAATCTGCTCATTCTTCCATTACCGTCATCAAAAGGATGAATACATAAAAAATCATGTATAAGCACAGGTATTAAAATTAATGCCAGAATATTTGCTTTCACTGCTTTATTATAAGCCTCAACCATTTCATCAAAGTACATTTCTGTTTCAAAACTGCTTACCGGCTGAAATCTCACTTTCTTATTGCCTAACGCATCTACTTCCATAATGGTATTGTCAAGAGTCTTAAATTTCCCCTTATAGTTTACATATGAATATGAATACAACTGATTATGGAGAGTTAAAATATCATTTTTATTAAATTCTATATATGCATAATTTTCATGAATAATGTCAAGTACATGTCTATATCCTGCAATCTCCTCCTCATTCCTGTTTCCGGGTTCTGTCTTTTTATTCATCAGTTCATTAAGCCTTGCATCATTTGTATAAATCCCCTCAATAGCATTCGAAGACTTCGTACTTTGTATTTTAGCTACATCAATCATCTTATCCAAAACATCAGGATAATTTTTTACATAAAGTTCCTGTTTCCCCTTATATTCGTGAATTTTTGCAATTGTATGATATATATTTACAGGCAGAGACAATTCCATAAGTTTTAAATAATTGAATTCTCTCAAAACATCACCTCCCTTTTCTCGCCATTATAGCATATTTGGCTATGAAAAATAAATAATGGCGAGAAAAATCTCGCCATTATTTGGAGTTTGGCGTAGAAAAAATACTGTTGGCAAGATAATCCGTCTTTTCCTTTTCTATCACCTTATCTTTCATCATCTGCTTGATTTCACATCCCCACACCAATATAACATTAATGCCCATGCTCTCAAGTTTGATGTAGTTTTGCTTATCTCTTTGAACATTTCCCTCCAACTTGTTTTTCCAAAAATCGTGATTATTCCTAGGAATGGATGCATACCTGCAATTTTCATGCATGTGCCAAAAGCACCCGTTTACAAATATGGCAGCCTTGTATTTAGGAATATAGATATCGGGACTTCCGGGTAAGCTCTTATAATTCAATCTGTATCTGAACCCCCTGTGCCACAAAAGCTTTCTCAAATAAACTTCAGGTTTTGTATTCTTACTTTTAACTCTTGCCATATTTTCACTTCTGGTCATCGGCTTACTCTTCTTCACTATCTGAATCTCACCTGCAAATTAAGTTTTATAAAGTCTTCTCCGTTTTCACTGTATACCTCCCCGAAATCATGTCTTGATGTGGATGCTGTTTCATACTTTGTATTACTTAACAAATATTCTTCAAAGTAATTTCTGTTGTATATATGATATGCAAGAACATTACCTTCCTTTGTAACTACAATATATCCTCCTGTAGCCTCATCCAAACCGTCCCACACTGTAGCAGGTTTCATTCCCAATGCTACAGCCGTCAAAAACTTTTTGAACTTATATCTATAGGCATTTACATTACCGTAGTTCATAGGATTCTCCTGTTCAAGCTTTTGAACCATCTCGTTACAATTGCTGATTCCGTCTTTATAAAAATATAAAAGAGTCTCTGCAATAATTTTATCCATATTGCTGTCAATAAGAACCAAATTATCCTCAAAAACCTGATTATTCATCTTTCGATATTCAAGAGTTCCGTTTTCCTTAATTATCTTACTTATACGCCCTCTGACATCTGTATGATTTTTGCCGCCGGATACCTTGTATATCTCGTTTGCTTCTCTTATCAAATTAGGATAATTATGTACTATTTTATAAATAAAGTTTGTGGTTTTTCCTGCATTCAACAAAGTCGGAGATGAACCTAATTCGGATTTTATTGAGAATCCTACAGTAGGACTATATCCTGTGTTTACATCAACTATTTTTACCGTAATATCACTTTTATCCGTTGCCGGTGCTGAAAGCTTATAACACAAAATTTTATCCATAAAATTCTGCGTACTTTCTACCGAAAATGACCCCTTTGAATCTTTGCTGTTAATCTCACTTAACAGATTCTCTGACTCCGATTCGAACTCTGTCGCAGGCAATTCCTTCACCTTTGCCCCGTTAATATAAATCGATATCATTTCTCCGGCGGAATATTCTTTGATTTCACCCTTGTTTTCTTCTCTGATTATTTTAATAATAGGAAAATAAACATCCTCAAGCTTATTCAATTCACTGTCAGCAGCATATATCTTTCCGTCAGCCAAAAGTCTTAAAAGGACGTATACTTCAGACCATTCTCCCTTATTCCCTTTAAGCATATTTACCTCCATATAAAAGCCAATTGTTCAAATTCTTCTTCACTTTTCTTTGTTTTCGTATTTTCTTTTTCAAGTTGTGCCCTTATCTTTTCGGCAATTGCACGTATCACAGGTACTGTAACTGAATTTCCGAATTGCTTATATAAATGTGTATCGGCAACTACAAACTTAAAATTATCGGGAAATCCCTGAAGTCTTGCCCATTCCCTGGGTGTCATCTTACGAATATATTCTTTGTTGACACTGCCTTTTATATGTGTAACCGGAGTAAAGTCGGTTAAACGATCGTCAATTATCAAATTTCTTTCTCTTCCCATACCGCCACAAACGATAGCACCCGCTACAGAGTCCAATTCTCTGATTTCATATCCGAATCCGTTCCCCTTGGAAGCATGTCTTGCCTTATGTCTTTTTAACGAATCCAGATAAATGGTGGATATATAATATTTAGGCGATACTTCATGTTCTTCCATTATATCTTTTATCACCTTGGTATCATCCGTTTTCTCAGGAAATATAAAATCTTCCGGTGCTATATCATTTCTGAATCCGACAATATATATCCTCTCTCTGTTTTGCGGAACACCGAAGTTTTTACTGTTGAGGACTTTATAGAACACTTTGTATCCCAAATCCTCCAAAACAGATTTTATAACATCAAATGTACGACCTCTGTCATGGTTAACTAGATTCTTCACATTTTCACAGAATACGACTTTAGGTTTATGGTATTTTACAATCCTTGCGACATCAAAAAAAAGAGTTCCTCTTGCATCTTCAAAGCCCCTCTTCTGCCCTGCAAGAGAAAAGGCTTGACAAGGAAACCCTGCAAGTAATATATCATGGGGCGGTATATCTTTCTCATCAACCTTGGTAATATCTCCAACCACATCTATACCGTCATTATAATTTGCCTTGTAAGTTTCAACCGCTTTTTTATCCCACTCACTCACAAAAACCGTTTTGATATCGCCTTTAAATGCCTGTTCAAAGCCGAGTCTTATCCCCCCGATACCTGCAAATAAATCTATTGATTTATACATTTTATATTCCTCTTTCGTTTTCAACAATGCCTTACAATATTATAACTCAACTTTATGAATATTCTACCCGAAATTTCGGGTAAACAGGGGCATAAATTTCTATTCTTGAAATTTTAGTTCGTCAGATTTTGATTAGCCTTTGAAAATCTCATTTATTCATAACTCTGTCATTTAACTTATTTCATCACCTATTCTATAAGAATCCTCAAAACAAGCTTCGTAAAGTATTGTATAAAATACTCACGCAATTGTAGATAAAAAATTAAATATATATCGCAATTGGAATAACCATAATAACCGGCTTATATATGACTGTTTCAAGACCATCGTCACCAACAAACTGACTCAATGATGGATCAGAAAACAAATCTTTAAATTCATTCACTCTATCCAGTTTAAGTTTAGAAAATACAGTGTTTCTAAGCAGGCTTATCTCTCCCTCCTCTATACATATTTGTATAACCTTACCCAATATTTTGTAGTTTCCATCTGTAACTTCACTCATGTTATTATTTAGAAAATAATTTTCATCTGTCAAAAGGACAACATTCATTCCATCTGCCTCACAAATTATATCTTTCTTTCCATCTGCTTGCAGCCCTTTAATAAGAGCATCTATTTGCGTATTAAACCTGTTATCTGACATCAACTTGTTTTTTTTGCTTTGATTTTTATTATCTGCAAATAAATTTGCTAACGTCATAAGTTCCTTTAGAGACGACAACATATCAATAACCGGATTATTTTTTAAAGTTCCTTGTACTTCTACAAAATCACCAATACTTAATCTTGTAATATCTCTGTTAATTAATTTAGCATTGTCTAATTTACCCTTTAGCTGTTGAAACAAGGAAACAGGAGTATGCGTTCTTTCCTCAACAACAGTCTCTCCATTACTTGAGTTGCTTTTATGATTTCCTCTAATTCCTACATTTAAAAATGCGAATAGATTATTAGTACCTATATTTGCTTCTATATCTTCATCTAGATTTTTGCTTTTTGAAGTTTGAACATTCTTAACCTCTGCAAAACCATCCTCAATTGTTGCCAACATATCAAACACAACCTTAGTGTTAAGATAAATTGGTATAGTAAGTTTATTCTTTTCTATTTTATCCCCCATTATATTCCCACCTTTCTTCAAACATATTAATAATTTTTAGATATCCAAAACTATAAGTTATCGCTACTTATTGTTCTAAATATCAATAAACTCCACTCTGTCAGCTCTAAACTATCCTTATATACATAACATAGATAAGAATTCGTTAGTTTTTTTGTCAAAATGTCCAAAATAGACATTCTGTATTTATCAAAAAATAAATTTATTTTTCATGAAATAACAAAAATTTGCAATAGAATCTTATTTTAATGTCATATACTCCATCAGTATACTTACTATCCAATCCAAGTTTGTAAATACACACTCATCTTCAATCATTAGCTTCTCATGTTTATTATACCATTTGTTCATATCCCAATCAGTATTGTTATCACATGTAAGAAAGACTTTAAATTACTTGTCTTCACTTCCAACAACAGATGAAGCAACTGCCGTTCAGGATAAACTATTATGTAGCCTTTCTCATACCTCAAAATCATGTTTTCTACGGTTGTATAACAAAAGACATTCTCATCAGATTTATACAAACCATTCTCTAAAGTTGGATAGTTCTTATATTATATGTGATTAAACTTCAGATTCATAACATAAACTAAAGCTTTTTCTAAATCACAACTTATATTGCCATATATTGTTTCATTAAAATCCCATATGACTGCTCTGATAAAATCACCTTATGTACTAAATCCCGTGATTACCATACACATATTAGGACCAACGGTGAGTGGCACCCATATAAGTTCCTCTCTTTTATCAAGTTTATAATATGTTACCTTATCTTCTATTAGCATCTCCTGCAGAACATAATATATTTTAAATCTTTGTGTCAACTTTTCCCAACAAACTTTCCTACATAGAGAGCATCAAATATGATTGATGAGGTAAAATCTCCATGTATTATAATATAGAACTAATTCTTAGTACAATAATATACCAATTAATCAAATGTAAATTCTATATTAGAAACAGATTCATACTTATAATTAAAAACAAACAACTACAATTTCTGTGCTTTCCCCAATCCCTTCAGTTATATTTTTATTCCTGTAAAACACATCCAAAGAGTATTTTTGTTTTTTGACACAGAAGTAAAGATGTGAAAGTATGCTTTACTAATCTCAACTTCAATGATCAAGAGATGTTTATTTTATACTTCCTTTCGTGGTACAAAAACTGGAACTTCTCGTTTACCTATGATATAGTGAGAAGCTTTGTCAAGCCTTTCTTTATCATCACGCCAGAATTTAGAATCAGCTAGATTCACTTTTTATATGGTTAAACTCTTTGATAGAAATAGGAGCGTAAGTTAAGTATAAATTTGTTTATAGTATATTATTTATATAGATAATATCATGCTAGTATTAGTTACAGTGATATGACTTTTTTAGAATGAACTACTAATTTAAACATAGTTGTAAATATAAAATCACTTGATTTAGCGTTTCTTGTTGTTTCTATAGTCACCACTATAATATGACTTGAATTTAACATACACAAACATTCAAATCTCTATACTTTCATAATTTCTTTGATATTACCTTTAACTTCAATCATTATACCATTGTATAACATTCATCTTTTTTACTAAATAAAAGGTCACCTATAATTATATTATAATAGGCGACCTTTTATTTAATAGCAATTTATTTAAAAAGAGTTACATAGTCACTTGGGAATATTTCTATGATAATAAAATACTATAATTTTAGTATCTCTTTAATAATACTTTTGATAAGCAATTTAATCAAGATAAACCAATTTATCATAATGCATCAATATTAGCCATATATTATCTAAACATTGCTATATTTATCTTCATTATCTAAAACACTTATCTCCCCCAAAAACTTGTACTATTTCTAATACTATTAAAGTTTCAATAATTTGAAAAGCAAAATCTATAATAAAGTATCTCTAAAATAGAACCCCTGTTCCATCTTACACACTGGTAAAAAAGACTTCGCATCTGTCTCATTTACATAAAACAATGGTAATATAGGTTCAAATTTATTTTTTATCATGTCGTCTAAGTACCTCAAGAATTCATCATCACTAAAGTTGCTATTCACACAATAATTATCTAATTCCTTTAAAAAAGATTGTACTATTTCTTCCTCTAATTTTATATATCCTGAATATGAATTTACTTTATCCATATATATATTAAAATTTTCTTTGTTTTTATCAGAGAATTCTTTTTCTTCTATTTTTTTTCTTTGTTCTTTTATTTTTTTTTCAAACTCTTTTTTGCACTTATTATTAGACATTACATAGTCTTTTTTTCCACATACGAATCTATTGCCTTCTCTATGATGGATATACACTTTTTTATTTCCATCATAATAGTAAGCAAAAGATAAGTTTGCCATATTTCTTAAATAGAAAAAAAAATTAAATATATATATAACACCAAAACATATACCACCAAATGCTATAATTATAAATAACTTCTTAAATGAAAAAACTGCATAATCAAAAAAAATAGTTCCATCTGATGATACATTTCCATGAAAAAAGCAAGCTAGCACAACACCCCCAATTCCTACTGCCACAGGCACAATGCCATATAAATACAACATATAGTCATGTACTTTATTATTACTATACTTTAATTTTAATATAACTACTACAATCCCAATAGACACTGTAAATATCAGAAATGTAACAAGTGAAAGAGAAAATATATCGCTATCTTGTCCACTAACAGCATATCCTATTCTACATATCACATAGACCACACACGCTAGAATAAAAGTATATAAAGTTAAAAAAACACTTCTCACTAGTGCTTTAAACAATATTGTATTTCTTTGAACAGACTTTTCTGCCACACCATATTCAATAGGATTCATTGCTTGACTGTTGGCTTGTGATATTGTTTTACTAAATAATTCTTTAATACTATCAAAGTTATCCATTATTACCTCTCCCTTCTAAAATAAGCATCTTACTATACTGTAGTATAAAATATTATAAAAGTAAAGTTAATTTATTTGTTCTTTTTGAAAACTTTTTCGAAAAATATTAATAATTCTTAATAAATCTAAGATTTTCAGAAGTTTATTTGTCTAGATAAGTATTAAAAATACTTCCATATTATATATATCGATATAATAAACTAATATATTTTATCAAAAATTCTATTATACTTCTTTTAAATAGACATCCATGCTTTTATCTTTATGTAGTCTATCTTTTTTATATATGACAGCACATGATAGTTCCTTTAATTTCATAATAATATTGGTGCCAGAACATTTAAAGTCCTTATCAAGATTCTATACTTCAATAGGTATTATATGATTCATAGGTCACTTTGTACTTTATCATTGATATCATTAAAACTCATTTTATTAGCATCTATACTACCTGATGAACCGGCCACTATTACTGCAAAATATACTCCCCTATCAATATACTAAACAATAGGCATCGAATTGAAAGCTGAAGCCATCTCCCTTTTAGCATTTTTTATTTTCTTTTTATACTTAACTACATTAAGAAGGACACTTTCACATTCTGTATCTGTCATTGTAGTTACAATTTCCAACCTAAGTCGCGCTCTCGAAGCTCCAACATAAAACCGTTGAACCGCCTCGCTACCAAACGTTTTTTCGTCGACATCTACCATTATAATCGCATCAGCTTCTAATCCCTTATACTTTCTACATGTGGTAAATACTTTTTTCTTAAAGGTACCGTTGATACATGCATTATTTAAAATGCTGACAGCTTCACTTTTACAAGTGAGAATTGTTACATCCGTAATGCCTTCTTCATTTAATTCCTCAATTATCGATGTAACGCAATTGATTACTTCTTCAGAATTTTCTTTATAATGAATCCTTGCCGGTACTCCTTTAATCGCTCCGTCATACAATTTAGGATTTCTGTCCGATATAGCTTTTAAAGATGTAATTGCAATATTTT
>CAUQKD010000043.1:0-13856 GCA_963518365.1 uncultured Lachnoanaerobaculum sp.
GTGTATTTCCTACACCATATTTAAAATAGTTCGTATTTCCGATACTGTCTTTAATCGAGGTTATATTTCCTTCATTTTAAATGGAAGTTTCACACTGTCGAAAAATCGTTGAGAAATTATTCTTCGATTTTCTTTTTTAAGCTTATTAATTTATCTTCCATTTCCTGCATTTCTCTATCACTTTGTTTTTTAAATTCTATAAATTCCTCCTCCATAAGTTCAGTTTCATTACAATACCCTAAACAATCTATCAATGTTTTATCTATTTCTCTACACTCTCTATAGATATCCTCACGCTCCTCTTTTTCAATAGTAAATTCTTTTAGCGCTAATTCATATTCTTCCTGTAATTTTTCTTTATCACTATCATATCTGCTCATCTTAAACCTCACACTTTTTAGGAATACCGGTAATGCCTGTGTTAGCCTATAACGCAAACCTACGATCTGTATAAAACCTAATTCCTAATCATTATATTTATTCTATCCCTTGCTTAAATCAAATACTCTTCCGGACACTGAACTGGCATACTCTGACAAACACCACTACTATCATCTGTATCTCAATAAATAACAAATACAGATGATAATAAATATAAAAGACATTTACTCAATAACTACATCTACATTAGGAAACATTGCCTTAATATCTTTATTTACTTTTACATGATACAATGATATCATACTTAAATTCTTAAAGTTTTTAGCAACATATATATTATTAAGTAAATTTTCCTCTTCATATATACTTGTGTCACCCTCATAAGCACTCCTATAAATAAGCCAAATTGAATCTACATCTTTGAAATACCTTATATCACTTATATTTTTAACATGATATTCTCTAAGATCTAATGACACCATTATTATGTTTTCTAAGTCTTTCTTCCAGATAATTCCTAATATCGGCTTGTTTCTTTTCGTCGTAAATGACATATATGGTGCTTCAAGTGTATCCCTAACTGCTCTTTCAAATTCCTTATCATGAAAAAAGGCTATCTGATTCACAATGTATACAGCTACAATAACAAAAATTAATAATAAAATGCCTTTTCTTTTATTTCCAGTCATTTCATTCTCCTAACAACATTTTCAATATCAAATGTAACCATTCCATTCTTTGACATTTCAGTTTCTAATTTTTCCAGCATATAATCTATTTCGCTTGCTCTCTTAACTATATTTTCTTCTGTAATAGGATTACTTTCATCATATTTCATTTCCTTTGCATACTTTTCAAAATAACCACCTTTAGAAAAGTTTATGTTAAAATTCTCAATACATTCCGAAGTTGGCAAATTTTCCGGATCATCTATCCTGTACCTTGGAAAAATACCACAATTTTGAGTTTTAACATCTTTTTTACCATCTTCTTCTACTACTGATGAAACATAAAATAAATTAAATATCTGCACAACCTTACCTATAGATTGCATATATTCAGCTTTTTTATACAACTTTCTTTTTTCGCCAACTGCTTCAGCTGATATTTCTTTTGCCGCGTTTAATACTGTAACTGCACTACCTACTGTAGGTGCATATGCTCCTAAGGCAAGTGTCATTGCACAATTTGATGAACTTTTAACTACGGTCCCCGGAAGTGTATTATCCATTTCCATTCCATAATACACATACTCCATAGAACCTTTCAGCGCCTCTGATTCACCACTACCTCCACTAGCAGGTTGACCTACTATAATCCTCACATCTTTTTGTTGCTCATAAGGAGTAGTACTTGTACCACCTACATCTCCTCCATATTTCAAAAAACTTATTATTAATTGATGGCTTACATCTTGCTTTACTTCTACATTATATCCTTTGCTTTTTGCCGGGTACCTATCACTTTCTCTACTATATAATTTGGTTGCTACAATCTTTGCATCATATGTTGATAACTCTGAAAATGCTTGTGAAAGTTGCATCCAATACCTTCTGTCTTCTATCAACTTTCCAATATCACCTTGTTCATTTTTTACATTAAAATTCATATGTAAACCAAAATTATTTAGTCCACCAAGTATCTTATCCACCTTATCATTCTTCTTATAAATATCATTAACAGTATTGAAATACCCTTGGTGATTACTCATTGTTTTCTCATACTCATAGCAATAGTACACAGCCGTATTTATTAGTTCTACATATTCATCATCTCTACTTTCTACCATAAGCCTTGCTATCATAGTGTATTCTGCCGATTCAATATCCGTATTCAGACGTCCCTCTACAGGTTTTGTAAGGATATTTTGAATTACAGCCATTGCACCTTTTAACTTATATATCTCTTCAAGTTCTTTTTCCCTTTCTATAAGCTCCTTACTCTTTATACCTCTATAGTATCTGTCTATTTCATCCTTTGCATACTGTATATTTACACTACCCGGTGGCAGCAGCATTTCTCCTGTAGCTTTATCCACATTTATCATCTTTAGGTAGTAATTCAATCTGCTCAAATAGTCCTGCCTTGACTTTACTTCATTAAATATTCCCGAAGTCTCATCACAAAACTCACATATAATATCTAAAAGTTTTTCACATCTTGCTATCTTCTTCTCATAGAAGTTTATTACCGTATTTCTTGGATGCCTTCTGTTACATTCTCTATCAAGTAATCTTTCAAACTTTTCCTTTGCTGCTATTATTATATCCTCATCAAGCTTTTCATACCCCGGCAGCCTTTCGGCTGATTCACTATATTTTGCATTTGCATCATACTCTAAATCCAAACACTCTATATACATTCTAAGAACAGGTAACAGCACACTCTCTGAGTATTCTCTGGCAGCATCCCAAGCCTTTCCGGTCAACACATCATTAGTATCATTAAACTTATTTATACTCTCAAAGATAAGTGAAACTTGATGCTTAGTTTTTTCAATACTTTCTCTAATTGATCTTGTCTCTTCCAATATATTATTTCTATTTATATGTATACCCATATTCCTTACCTCTCATTATTTTAAAAATCCAAAAAATCCCTTATCTTTTTCTTGCATTGATTCACTTATTGCTTTTATACATTCTGTAAGATTAGCTATGTACGGCTTGCATTCCTCTGTAAAGTCAGATGAAAATTCTAAGCACTCCATACAATCTGACTGAACATCTGCATTTGTACAATCAAGCCCTGTATCCACTCTCTCATGCGAAAAGCCGACAGTATTTTTTTCAATATTACACCTTATATTATCTGCTACCGCTGCATTATTTGATATTGTTCCATTCATATATTTCTCCTTTCACAATGATTTTAAATTAAAGGTATTTTTACCTTTTTAATATCTCCACCCTTGAATACAAATCCGGTTCCCGGTACAAACTTATAATTTCTTATTACCGGCATACGAATAAATGACTGTTCATCAGGTATTCCAAGTACTACACCCGAATTGATATCCTTCAACTTCTTTGTAAGCTCGTCAAAGCCACGAAGTTCATTCGGAGTCACAGCTTCAACTATGGAAATACCATAATCTAACAGCTTTGGAATAAGTTTTTCCAAGTCAGCTCTTATGTCTTTGCACAGGTTGATAAATCTCTCTATATCGTCTATCACTATCACTACCTGTGTAAGCTCCATACAAAACTCTCTCAAACTCTTATCATTTTTTACTCTTTCATACTCACTTACTCTTAGACTTACCTCATCCTCAAGAAGTTTATAAAATGCACCTGAATCTACTTCATTATTGAGGTAAAACTTGGCCATATCTTTATACTCTCTGCCAAGTTCACTTCCGACGCTGTCACAAATATATACCTCGGCTTCTTTTAGCTGTTCCAAAATCAATTTAAGTACATTGGTCTTTCCCGTACCTTCTTTACCTACTACCATGTGGATATTTCCACATAATTCAAGACTTTGCACTTCTATCTCATCTGTATCAAGTCCTATACCCGGTCTGTCTACTCTGTCTGACAATACCATATCAACAGTTACAATCTCCGGCATTATCTTTATGCCTTCAGGCTTTTTACCAAGATTTGCCATGTTAAGCTCTTTTATAAGTGCTTCTATATTCTCGGTATAATTTTCAAGCTCTACAGGAGTGTAGCATTGCATTATATTTACCTCATCAAGCTTTATAAGTGCCCTTCCCTTTATCTCAGGCAACTGATATTTGCTTCTTCCCACTATTCCGAGAATATCAGTCTTATCAAACAAATAGCCTGCAATCTTATTTTTAAAATTATTTAAAATAGAATATCTTATTGCTCCCTGTCTGGTAGCAGATACAGCCATATATATTCCGATTCCGGCACCGTCTCTACTCAACTTATTTATAAATCCCTCAAGATCTATACCAAGTTCCTTTACCACATCATAATTGTCGATAAAGATAATTATTGCCGGCAATTTTTCTTTAGCCTTCTCATTATAATTTGCAAAGCTTATAGCATTTATCTTGGCAAAAAGTCTTTTTCTAAGTTTTATTTCATCTTCAAGCATCCTTACAAGCTTTGTCAACTTTTCCTCATCTTCAAAACTTATATAATCTGCCGTCTGCGGCAAATCCTTTAATTGTATAAGGCTTGAATTTCCAAAGTCCAAGATATAATAGTGCAGATTCTCCGTTCTGTTTTTAAATGCCAATGTCATTGCTATATTGGTAAGAAAAACAGACTTTCCGACACCCTGTGAACCGAATATAACGATATTTCCGTCTGTTAAAAAATCATGGATAAATTCTATCTGACTCTGGTTTTGCGGTATATCCACAATACCTGTTTCCGCCATAATATCAAGCTTATCATCCACAGTCTTCAATACTTCTTTATCTATATGCTTATTTACTATAACTTCAGGTAATGACGGTAACCACGTTTTTTCTACAGGCACATAATTACCTTCATTATAAACCTCTTTTATATATTCAACCACTGCTGCAAGTTGTGTGGTATTTGCCTTGTTCTCTACGGTATTCTTATCTTCACTTATAAGTTCTCTTTGCCCAAGATTATTTATTCTGTAAACTCTTCTGTCAAATCCTTCCCCTTCCGTCTCTTCATCAAAATATGCACCGCTAAACGCAGACTGGAAAAGCTCATAGACTTCATTATTACCGACTTGTAGGTATGCACGACCCGGATTGGTTATCTGCGCGGCATCCGGAGTTTTTATGACTTCTTTACTGTCTGCCACATCCTGAACCTTCAGTGCCAGCTTAAACTTTGAGTTGCTCCAAATCTGATCATCTACAATACCTGAAGGCTTTTGAGTAGCCAATATAAGATGTACACCCAAACTTCTGCCTATTCTGGAAGTAGAAACAAGCTCTGCCATAAATTCAGGCTGTTCATGCTTCAACTCTGCAAATTCATCAGAAATAAGCAACAAATGCGGTAATGGTATAGTCACTTTTTTAGACTTGTACAGTTTTGTATATTCATTTATATTATTTACTCCCGATTCATTAAATATTCGCTGTCTTCTGCCAAGTTCACTTTTAATAGAGGCCAAAGCTCGCATGCTTTCACTACCGTCAAGATTTGTAATTGTTCCCAGAAGATGTGGTAAATCTCTGAACAGATTTGCCATTCCTCCACCTTTATAATCTATAAGTAAAAAACCGATATCTTCCGGTGAGAAATTTACAGACAGTGATAATATCAATGTTTGCAATATTTCAGATTTTCCGGAGCCTGTAGTACCTGCTACAAGTCCATGTGGTCCATGTGCCTTTTCATGCAGGTTTAAAAATACTATATCATCCTTTGCTCTTACTCCCACCTGAGTTGCCATAGACTTATAAATACAGGCTTCTTCCCACCTTTTTCTTATGTTCAACTCATCCAATCTCTTAATATTAAACATTTCAAAAAAACTGATATTCTCAGGTATTTGACTGAATACTCCTTTGACATGCTTTAATCCGGACAGTCTTCTGGCTTGATTTTCCATATCTATATTTTTCATATCATACAGCTTTATATCTTTATTCATAAGAAAACCTTGGTTCAGCACTATCTTGGCATACTCATTTCCATCCACCTTGATAACAGTCTTTATATAATCAGGCAAACTTTCCTGCTTTGCCGCACTGTATATCAAAGAAAATCCGAGTCTTTCACCACTCATCTGTAAATATTCCATTATACTGTGATTTACTACAAATATCGGCTCATCCAATATAAATACAAAATGTGGTAAAAATCTAATCTCCTTTCTCTCCTCCTCCAATTTTATTTTTCGCTCTTTTAAAATAGTGGTTAGAGATGCGAGAACAAGTTCTGCATGGTTGCCTGTAGAAATAAGTGTACTTACATTTACACCATGTAGTCTAAAATGCGGATACCAAAATAAATTTGAAAATACTTTATTTCCGTCATCATTTGTTATAAGTACAATTTCCAAGTCATGATAACTGTGAAAAAAACAAAGTTGACTTATTATTGCCTTTTGCAACTCATATACATACTTCCTTTCTCCCACCAGTCCAAGATGTGTCTTTTTAAGGTCTGTAACATATGGAAGATTTTCTATCACAGAAAACTCTTTGCCCAGTTTCAGCATTTCTTCATATAATGTCTCCCCTGAATTTTCCATATTTTCTTCATATTTTATTTGAAACAGGGGCTTCATATCGGAAGTACCTACTGATATATTAAGGAAATCTACATCATTAGAATCTCTTTCATAAATTCTGTCGGAGTAATTATCACAAAGCAGCTCTATAGCCTTCATATCCGGATAATTAAATTTTAGCGACTCTATCTGTTTTTTTCTAAGTCTGTATAAACTTCCTCTCTTATTTAACAGGTACTTATTATAATTATCAGTTCTCTCTTTTTCCTGAACTTTTCTCTCCTTAACGCTTTGTATACCGGTAACTATAGATACAATTATTGTAGCAACCATCATCCCGGCAGACATAAGTATAAATATACCTCTTTTTAACAGTATGCCTATTCCTACTGTAATAGCCAATGTAAGAGCCGGTGCGGCAAGCCTTTTTAATATAGCATTCCTATCTTTAGCAGGCTTATTTGGAGGTCTCTTTATCTCTACCGTCTCCGCCTGCATATCTATATATATCCTTGGCGACCTCCTGTATTCACTTTCAAGTTTATCATAAGAATTTATGTTTAATGATCGATTCAAACTTGAATTTAGTACATTACCGCTTATAGATAATTGAGCCTTACAATAGTCAATCTTTATCCCCGGTATAAATATACTGTTACCCTCAAAAAGCTTATATACTCCATTTTCACATATCACTCCGTTAATATACACACTCCCATATATAACTCTTAAAGTGCCGCTACAAATAACAGCCAATATCTTTTTATCACTTTTAAGTACAATATCACAAAATTTATCTGTACCTATCTTTAATATCTTTTGAGTATACTTATAATCGGCTTTAGCTTCTGTATTCAGCAAACAAAACTCTATATTCCCATCCGACATTCCATAATCAGATGCAAGTTCTATCGCTTTATTTTTATCAATATTATCTTTATCATATGAAATTTCAATGCATCTTTTATCATTATAAAGGATCAATGTATTCATTCTTGCTTATTTACCCCCATTGATTCACTCAATTCTTTTATCTTTTTATCCAAATCACTTATAGCGCTCTCTTTTGCTTCTCCTGTTATCGTTACATCAGCTTTTAAATATGCACTATGCTTGATATATGTAAATAATAAAAATTCATTATTACCTATCTTCTTTGCAATGTCCTCCGCAATATCAAATTCACATCTTCCAAGTGCTATCCAAAAATCAAATATATTTGTATCTATATTAATATCGGTATACTCAAGTAAATTATCTCTTTGCTCGGTAGTCAAACCTTCCGTAAATATATATGATCTTGCCAATATATACTTCACATCCTTTGGAAGCTTTTCAATTTTTATACTCTGTAGAGTGTCTTCAACCTTTATATAATCCGAACTCATATAACTTCCATAGGCTGTTATCAGCTTTTCTTTATACGGCAATCTTACAAATTGTACAAAAATACCATATACAAGTATTCCCACAGCTATAAGAGCTGTAATCGGTATTGAAAGTTTTAACTTCTTGTATTCCGACTTTTTTACCTGCACCTTAGTATTAATGTTTGTTTCTCTCTCTTTTAAATATCTTTTCAGCAGTTCTTCCTTCAAACTTTTTGTATCATCTATGTTTTTTATAAAACTCTTTTCAGGAACCTTTGCACTTCCACCGATATACTGTTCAAAAGTATATTTATTGTAAAGTACGCTTGAAACCAGTGCTTTATATTGAATATAGAAATCAGACTCTTTAGTTCTTTTGTCTCTAATAAGAATTTTCGGTACAAGATTTATGTCATATACTATATTTGAAGGTGAAAGACAAAAGCAGTATTCCTCACTTAATTCCTCTATATCCGCTATATTAACCAAAAGCCTGTACTTCTCTTCTTTACTGAGTACATCTACTGTTTCAAACCTATATAGTCCTTCATCATCAAACTTGAATATACACTCATCATCCGTCTCTTCTATTTCACAATCCAATAAATGTTTATTCTCATTTGCCAAAAGAAATCTGATTTCTTTTTCAATATTTAAATCAATGTTTTTTACTTTTATTTCAATCATGTCATCTCCTTACCGCCACTAATCTGTCACCGTTTTTTATATTTTCCTCTTCCAATGTTTTATACGCACTTATCATCCTTTGTTGCATACATGAGAGGTAGTAGTCGGAGAGTAAATCTTTTCTTATCCCAAGTACGTCTTTTGTGACCTCACCTATGCACTGCTTGCTGTTCATACTTAAATCTATTTTTTTCTCATCTATTTGTAGTGTAAAATCAATGTGCATGCTGTTTCCTCTTTCCATGATTCAATGCAAAAAGAAGCCCAATGCTTCCCATAAATATTAAAAATATTATAGAAAATATTGGACTTATAGTTTTTTCATCTTTATATGTCAAATTGTAATAGTCTGCCTTTGAGGTGAAAATATTAAGTTCTCTCATCTCTCGCTGTACAAGCTCCTTAGGTAACTGTTCATCATTGACGGTAAATGTCAAATTATTTATAAGCTCGTCATATCTTCTATTCTTATCAATCTCCCGATTTTCAAGTTTTTCCCTACTTTCTTTGGTCAAAATATTGATATCGGGATACTGATCCGTAAGGGCCGCTTTATTACTTTGGTCCCTTACCTTAAGAACATTAGTATCCAAATCCAGTTGCATAAATTACCGTCTCCTCCTATGTCGATTATTTTACGATTCAAGTTTCATTTTCAAATTTCATTTTCAAATTATTTAGCTCCTCTTCCATTTTACTAATTTCCCTATCACTTTGTTTTTTAAACTCTGCAAATTCTTCTTCCATTGATTCGGTTTCATCACAATACCCCAGACACTCTATAAGTTCTTCATCTATTGCCTTACACTGTCTATAAATATCTTCTCGTTCCTCTTTTTCAATAATAAATGCTTTAAAAGCTGCTTCATAATCTTCCCTAAGCAACTTTCCGGTATTACAATTATGCTCGTCTGTTCTCATTCTATACCTCCCAATCTTTAGATAGGACCAATTCTGTATATATTTACTCAATAACTACTCTTGCATTCGGAAACATCTCCTTTATATTTTCTATATCCTTATCATCTAACTTTAAATGATATAATTGCAAGTCATCCAAGTATTTTAAACCTTTTATTTTGTATAAATTATCAAGTACATGCTCATCATCATATATACTCTTATCTCCGGTATATGCACTTGAATATACCAACCATATTGATTTAGCGTTCTTAAAATATACCAAGTCACTTATATCTCTTATTTTATATTCCCTAAAATCTAAATATATATCTTCAATATCTTTCAAGTCATTCTTCCATATAACACCATCTATAGGTTTATATCTCTTATATTTATCTATTGCAAACATTGTACTATAAACTTTCGTTTCTCTAACAAATCTTTCAAACTCAGGATCATTAAAAAATGCTATTTTATTTACAATGTGTAGTGCAAACAAAATGACAGTAACTATAGATATAACAATGAATTTATATACCCTCTTATGTTTATGCACCATAATTTACCTCTCAGATACGATATCTATCGTTTCTTTATTTTTACTACTAAGTTTGTCACTTTTTTCAATCATTTGACTTATTTCATATAACCTGCCACATATATTATCCACAGTTATATATTTACTTCCATCATACCCCAAGTCAACTGCATATTCTTCAAGTCTTCCTCCCTTAGATAAATTCTTATTACAGATGTCTATCAATTTTGTGGTTGGCTTAACACCTTCATATACATCCACTGTATAACTTGGATAAATAGTATACATAAATGTATTGATATTATAATCTTTTTCACCATTAGGCACATTTTCTCTTGTCCATGATGACACATAACCCAAATTAAATTTATTTACAGGAATCCATAATTCACTTGTATTTTTCCCTTTGTAAAATATTTTTTGATCTTTTTCACTCAATGTATCTGCAATTTCAGAAACACATCCCACAACAGTATACGCATCTCCCAATTCTCCCAGTGCTGTACCTACCTTTCCGCCAAATATCTTTCCAAAGCTTTCTCCTATTTTTCCTATATAAATAGTTACACCTGCCTTCCCAATACTGTTACCGATACTATAGAATTTTGCTTTATCAATTCCTAATCCATGCTCCGCATAATCCCAACCTTCGCCACTTACACCTACACCCGCATATTCTCCTATCTTAGGATTCGATACTATCACGCTTGTATCTTTATAACCCTCACTATTTGCATTACCTTCGATGGTCTCTGCATACTCTTTAAAATTAATTTCAAGATTATCATCACTGTCCCGACTTACATTTATCTTTACCGGATCCACATCACTTTCATAAAGCTCAACCTTATCTTTTACTATTCTATGTTCATATGCACATAGGGATAAAAAGGCTTGTGTAAGTTGCATCAGATTTTGTCTGTCATCTCTTACTTTTTCATTCTGTATCTCTGTAATGGCTGTATCCTTATTTAATCTTTCTATTAAGCTGCTTAATCCGATTCGTACTTTATCCATCTTGTCATTTTTCTCGTATATATAACTAACCTTGGGCATATCATTTTCAAAATCAGAAAGGGCCTTCTCAAAGTCATAGCAATTTGTCAGAGTTAATTTTACATTACTTATATATGCTTCACCACGACTTTCCATAAGTGCCTTTGCAAGCATTATATAGTCTTCTTTTTCTATATCACTATATAAGCGTTTCTCTTCGGGATAATTAAGAACATTCTCTATAACTACCCTTGCACCATAATTCGTATATAAATCATTTAGTTCATTTTTCCTTTTTAACAAATCCTTTTCCTTTATTTCAGCATAATATTTTTCTAAATCCTTTAATATACTTTTTATATTCTCATTACCTGCAGGTTCCACCATTGTATTGGTTCTCTCATCAATACTTATCATTTTTAAATTGTTATGTAAACTATATAACTGCCACTTAACTGACAATGCTTCTGCAAATATATTATGTACTTCACAGCAAAAATCTTCTATATACATTAACAGTCTTTCACATCTATCTATTCGCTTCTCATAGAACATTATAATTGTATCTCTTGGATTAGTTCTGTTATATTCTCTATCAAGTAATCTTTCAAATTTTTCTTTTTTGTTTATTATGACATCTTCATCCAGCTTTTCGTAACCCGGCAGTTTACTTGCTGCCCTTGCATATTTACCACAAGCTTCATCATCAAGTTCCAAATATTCTATATACATTCTAAGTATAGGAAGTTGAACCTTATTTGTATATTCTCTTGCCGCATCCCATGCCTTTCCCATAAGAATGCTCTCTGTATAATTAAAGTTTTCTATACTCCTGAATATAACAGACGCACGATCTTTTGTTGTTTTTATGTTATTTCTCATACTCCATGACTTTTCCATAATGTTTTTTTTATTTATATGTATACCCATACTCTCTCCTCTATCGTCTACTTTCCAAAAAATCCCTTGTCCTTTTCAACCATAGCTTCACTGATTGATTTTATATAGGACTTTAAATTATTAATATAAATCTTGTATTCTTCTGTAAAATGTGATGCATCTTCGTAACAATCATTGCATTCCTCATCCACACCTTCATTTGTACAGTCCAATCCTAAATCTACATAATTCAATGAAAATGCACTTGATTTTTTACTTATATCATCTACCAATCTGTCCACAACTAATTTATCATTCGATATCGTTTTGTTCATATCTCTCCTTTATATACATACTAATAAAACCCATTGCTGTTAATATATAGCCCATACACTTACCTTAATAAACTAAAATACTTTAACTTATCAATAACATACATGCATGGGCTATAGAATCTTTACTTACTTAAGCCAACTTTTTAAATAAAGAATTTATCACCAGTGCCAGCAATACAATAAAGCTTATCATTCCGACAGATATAGCACCTTTTGTATATTTATTATCTAAGATGCTTTTCTTCTTTGACAGCATATTGTACATATAGTCGCTTTGTACTTCTATACTGCTGTCATCATTCGGTGATATCTCTACCGGACTTGATATAAAATCATACGCATCTTTATTTCCTATACTTCCAAGTCTTGTATATGAAAGTTTATCTGAAAAATCACTCATAAGCTCACTGTTCTTTGACTTTGTGTCTTCCTTTTTACTTCTAAGTGCGTTTACCACGTCTACTACATTCTTCATTGTAGTGTCGTAAGCTTTACCTATACTTTCATCATACAGTCTGATATTCTCATCACTTAATCTCATGATGTCATAGACCTGCTTCTCATCGTCCGTCTGTTTATCTCTAAACTCTGAAAATGCGATATTTGCACTTCTCTCCAGTTCATTTGCAGCTCTTGACATATAGCTGTCATTCAGATGTGCATATGGATTGTAGTCATCCAGCAAATCCATATATCTTCTTTGCACCTCGTTAAACTCCCCTGATTTATCATTTACCTCTGCTGCCAGACTTGATACCGAGTTATCTATAACATCTTCTATATCATTCCTAAAAACTTCATTCAGTTCCTCTATCGGGAAATTTAATGTCGTTTTTATTGTATTAAAATCCGCATCAGCTGCCGTATTGAGTCCTGTCAAGTATGTATTTGACCCGACAAAAGGATTCATCGTTACATTAAATGTAGGCACAATATTATCACGCATTCTGCTTACCGCATTTGACATTGTTGCCGTATTTATATCTTCACGCATGATTGCATCTGAAGCTGTAGCAAGCCTTGACAGAAGATAACCTCTCTCCTCTGTATCCATAATAAGTTCATGTCTTATCACATTTTCGATATAATTTCTCATAAGCTCCATACCGCTTCTTTGTATATTTTGATATTCCTCTTCAAATATTCTTCTGTAGCTGTTTTCTATGATACCGCCTATTTCGAGATTAATTCGACTACGCAGTGCGTTTGACTCTGATGCAAGGTGCACATTCGCCTCTTCCTGCAAGACATTCTTTGTCTGTTCATTCTGTCTCTTAAATATCTCATCAAACATATTAAAAGATGAATTTAACCTGTCATTATGACCGCTTAAAAGTCTTTCAATATTTGTAAATCCGCTTGAATATACACTGTTTCCCGAAGCATCCTTCAGTGGTGTCAGGCTTTCAAAAAATCTCCCAAACCTGTCTGCACCTGTCCTTACTTCTTCCCCTTCTCTCTTTATATTATCAAAGTTTCTTTCATTTTCTTCCTTGGCTTCTCTTAGTTCCCTTGAAAACGAATCAACTATATTTTCATTTTCTACATTATATTTATCCATATCCATGTCCGACGGCTTATAATCTATATTATTTTCTTTAACATTCTCATATCTGCCCA
>CAUQKD010000044.1:0-13637 GCA_963518365.1 uncultured Lachnoanaerobaculum sp.
ACAGGACATTTTCGTTTGGGGTATATTAGGACTTTATCATATACGGCTTATAAATCAAGTTTTTTGTAAAATTCTTAGGTTGACTTTTATATAACTAATGTCTAAAATTTTAATTAGGGCATAGATGCGTACATTTTTTATACAGTTTTACAAAATAATTATATAAGACAAGTGAATTTCTAAAGGGGGGAAGATGCAACAAGATATAATATTTATACCTCTTGGCGGAGGACAGAGAGTGGGGGCAAGCTGCTACTACTTAAAAGTGGGGGATGCCAATATCATCTTGGACGCGGGAATAGGCATTGACGACGGACTTGAGTTCGGACCGGATTTTCAGTTTCTTATAAGGACACCTTTTATACAATCAATGACACAGATCAACAATATCTTTATATCCCATGCACATATGGATCATGTAGGATACTTGCTGAAGCTTATGAATCAGACAAGCTATGCAGGTGTATATATGACTGAGATCACAAAAGTTTTATCGGAATATCAGCTTTATGACAGACTGTTTATAGGTAAGTCAAGTGATGAGAATACAAGACTGGCGGCAAGAAGTTTGTTGGAAAGAATTGCGACGGTCAGCTTTATGCAGACTATGGATTTTGGAAAGTACAAGGTTACATTCTATCCGGCAGGACATATACCGGGTGCAATGATGATGCTTTTTGAAACAGGAAAGAAAAGAATACTGTATACAGGAGACTATTCATTGAATAGTACCGCATTGACACAGGGATGCATGATACCTAAGGATGTTGAAATAGATACCGTTATAATATGCGGACTTCATGCCAAGCATCCTGACTATACCAAAAAGTCGGACGCGATATATAAACAGGCAGGGTATGTGCTCCATACGGTAAAAGATAACCGCCAATCTCTGCTTTGTCAGATACCGCAGCTAAGCAAAGGAATAGAATTTATAAAAAAGCTGAATGATTGGAATAATACCGGAGTACCGATATATATAGACCGCTCCATAATGGATATGGTGGTAAATATGGAAAAACTCTCAGTACCCGTTCTTAACAAATACAATAAAGTGATGGGGGATGAGAAGCCGACGATGCCGCATATATATTTGACGTCTGATAGGAACACAAATTGGGCAGGTCATTATAAAAGTATTAAGGTTGATTTCTCATTACATGAGGATTTTAACGAGATGAAGCAGTTTTTAAAAAGAATCAATCCGAGGCAGGCAATAGTGGTACACTGCGGCAAGGAAAATTCCGTATTTGACGATACGATTGAGCAGGAAATGATGAAAGATGTGGATTGTAGGACACAGTTTACATTTGCAGATGAAGAAGAGATATACAGGCTTTAATAAGGGGGAACTATGCTAAATATCAATGAAGAAAAAATCAATGAAGTTGTACAGAACATACATGAAGCTATGGTCAGAAAAGCTAAGAAAAGCGGCAAGTCAAGTGAGGAAATAGTCACCGAGAGCAGGATTTTTTCCATTATATGCAGTGATTTTGACTTGGCACCGTCTAAAGTTGCTACACTTATGAACAGCAACTACGGATATGATATGACCGGCGAAGAAGTTATACGGATTTTTAGGAACAGAAAGATGGCAAATCCGAATGAAAGAAAAGAGATTTTCAAATGGGCGGACAATGTTGCGAGACTTTTTAAAGGAGCAATGCTCGGAAAGAAAGAAAAGTTTGAAAAATTTGAAAGCCTTAGAAAAGAACCGGCACTAAAAAGCGGAAAGAAGCACGATTCACAGGACAGGATTGCAGCGATAATGATATATGAAAACTATCCTGAGATTGATATTTTTGATGATAAGAACAGCCTTTATCTGCTTGGAAATACAATGGCAAAGTACTTTTTCTATGATATGGTGGATGCCGTTCGCAATGTATACTTTTTTAATGAAAATGACGGAGACAGAGCCGGACAAACCGAGAAAAAGAATAAGCTTTCATATGAGCAGGCACTCAGAAAAGTTGAGCAGCTTGAGAGTGCACTTGAGAGAACCAATACAATGCTTCAGGATTTGCAAGATGAGTTTGATGAGCAGCTTGAAGCAAGCAAGGTAAAGGAACTGGCGGATTTTTTTGCTATGCTCAATTCCGAAAAGTACGGTTGTATACTTGATGAGCTTTTGGTGGTAAGAAAGGGAGTGGATGCACTCAGAAAGAGCAATTATGAGTTGCCTATAGAGATAAACGGGCTTCTTATCATGGTAAAGAAACTTGTACAGTTTGTGCGTGACAGTCATATAGAACCTATGATGAAGATAGACTCCATAAAGGAAGTGAGTGCTTGTGATATTGAGTTTTGTAATTACGAGGGTTCACCTTTTGATAGTGATAAAACCAAGAAAGTGAGGGTAATATCTCCGGGATGGGTATATAAGGACAAGGATTTGCAGATTTCAAGGCCTAAGGTAAAGGAGGTGAAGTCATGAACGATTTATGCGTAGGAATAGATCTTGGTACTACCAATTCGGTACTTGCAACTATCAATGAGAAGCCCAACGGTGATATTGTAAGTAAAGTTGTAGAGATTTCAAGAGCGGTGGATATGTACAATGCCGTATCGGGTGAAGCTAAGCTTACCACTATGAAAAAGCCCACGCTTCCGTCATGTGTTTACTACAGACAGGAGAAAAATTACGAGCCGCTTGTGGGAGATTTTGCAAAGATGCAATACCCTTTGCGTCCGCATCTTGTGGCAAAGTCTATAAAGAGTCAGATGGGAAGATCCGTTGCGGAAGGGCTGTCACCTGATATTCCCGATAAGACCCCTGCGCAGATTTCAGCAAGGATTTTAAAGCATTTACTCAGAGAAGCGTCAAAGGTTTACAGATGTGATATAAAGGATGCGGTAATTACGGTGCCTGCAAACTTTGACTCCGCTATGTGTAAGGCTACAAGAGATGCGGCGGAACTTGCAGGTATTAAGGTAAAAAATGATGACGGCACTGAAAGAGCTGTACTTTTGTCCGAGCCGAATGCCGTAATTTACGATCTTATAAATCAGATTCATAACGGTGAAATTTCAAGTCATATCTTGGATCTCAGTGAGAAAAAGAGAGTGTTGGTATTTGACCTTGGCGGCGGTACACTTGATATCACAATGCATGAGATAAAGAGGCGAGAAGACAATAAAGAGATATTAAAAGTAGATGAGATAGCTACCAACAGATATACGCTTCTTGGCGGTGACGACTTTGATGAAGTGATTGCGGGGGCTATGTATGAAAGATATTTGAAACAATACGGCAGCCACCCTGATGTTGTAAATAAGCTGAAAAAAGAGACAAAGGTCATAATGCCTCAGCTTTTGGTATATGCGGAGCATCTCAAACTTGAATTAAATGAAAGATGCGGGGACGACTACGATTCGGGATGGGACGATCCTGATGAAGATATAGAGATTTCCACAGGCGGAAATATGGGAGGTATAGGCTACTCCTATGACGATACATTTACACAAAAAGAAGTGGAAGATATATTGTCGGTATTTATGGGAGCAGACCTGAAATATGAAGATTATAAAAGAATTGAAAGTATAAAGAATACAAAGAATATTATTTATCCTATACTTGATGTTTTAAAAAAGGCTACAGAAAAGCTGAATGTTGATGATATATCTGTAGATGCTGTGATTGTAAACGGCGGAATGTCCAAGTTCTATATGGTTACAGACAGACTGAAAGAGTTTTTCGGATTTGAACCTATTGTTGCGCTTGATCCGGATCAGGCGGTAGCAAGAGGCGCGGCCGTATATCATTATTATTTGAACAAGTATGACGAGATGAAGGATGATATGAGAATGCTTGGAAATGAAGCGAGCAGCGTATCATCTGTTCAAAGTAAGAATAATACAATGAGAACCATGCCGCAGGTGGCAATAGAGTGGGGAGATAATATCTTAAATGACTGTTTGTACCTTGGAGTAAAAAACGGTGCGGTTCATGAGATTATTCCTACAGGTGCCAAACTTCCGTACCTGTCAAATACTATGAGCGGCTTTAGAGTGGAGCCCGGTCAGAATCTGATAGCAGTACCTATAAAGAGTAAAAATCTTGACGGAACATACAGAACTATTGCAAACGGTAATATTACCTTCAACCAAAAGTATTATAACGGTGCATATGTGGCGTTTAAGATACATATGGGTAAGAACAAGGTAATTAGTATGAAGGCTTGGACCAGCAAGGACCTGGCAGGCAAATCAAATCTTGAAGAAGGGTATACGGAGATTACTATTGACAGTAGTGAACAGTCGGGAGCCAAGTCAAAGATTATGGCACCGACCGGCAGCAAATTGCAGCCGAAAGATGAAATCAACAATATGCTTCAACTGTGCCAAAATTATGAGAAGTGCAGGAATAAACTTGAAAAGGTCAATCTTGCAAAGAGGATTTTTTCCTGCGGTACAAGTATCTGCAATGCATCCAATAAAGATGAATTTGCGGAGGTAATACTTGACGCACTCAAAAATGTCACCCTTGAGGAAGCCAGAAAGAGATTGTTTGTCATAGCAAGAAAAATCGGAAATTCTTGGAGCGATGATGAAAAAAGGAAGCTTTCAAAGCTGTGCATGAGCCAAATAAGTACTGAAATCAGCGGATTTTCAATTACGGGAGGACCGAAGATTTCCACAAATATTCAGGCTATATATACTTTGGGTATGTGCGGCAGTATGGACCAGCTCAGTAAGCTCTCGGCATTACACTCCAATTCCAGGTATTTACAGGCCTGTCTTTATACTCACGCAAAGACAAGGTCGGATTTGCAGTGGATTCAGGATGAATTTGAGGCTGACGCCAAAAAGAACTTAAAGGGAGCAGGCAACAATATTCAGTTCAGCGCCTATGCAATAGGAATAGCACTCAGAAAATCCGATTCAGGTACAGAGATACTCTCAAGCTCGGCAAGAGGTAAGATAGTAAAGAATATGTGCAATATCATAATATCCGGAAAGCTGAGTGAAGAGGCGCTTACAAGCTGCATCCTTGCGCTCGGTTGGATATGTGACAGCAGAGTGGAAGCTTCCGATATTGACGATACAATAACAGACTATGTATTAAAGACTGTCAGAGATATCAAGTATGTCTATTCACCAAGCACAGTGATGAAGGATGAAAAGATGATTGACATAGTCACCAAGATGATAAATGGTGATTCACTTGACGGCTATGAGGAAAAATTCCTGCTGACAAAGTTGAATATATAATCAACCCTTTATACTTTCACCGATTAAACCCTTTATCAAAAACTTTTGTATAAAAATAAATATAATAATTGTAGGAATCATAGATACAACACTTGCAGCCATCTGAGTTTCCCAAGTGGTTTTATAAAGCGACTGATAGTCTGTAAGTGCTGTTGCTATGGTTCTGTTTTTGGGTGAGAGTATGAAAGTTCTTGCAAAAAGTAAATCATCATAGGCTCTGATGAATGCAAAAAGCCCTGTAGTTATAATGCCAGGCAGCATCAAAGGAGCCACTATAAATCTGACTCCCTCAAGCCTTGTAGCACCGTCCACCCATGCTGCCTCCTCAAGTGTTTTTGGTATAGCTTTAATATATGAATACAATAACCAAAGACTCATAGGCAGGCATACCGCCACATTGGCTATAATAAGAGCCTGTTTGGTGTCTAAAAGTCCGAACTTTTTGAATAAGATGTATATCGGAGATGCCAGTATAACCTCTGAAAACATCTGCGTAAAAATAACTGTCAGAAGTACCGCCCTTTTAAGTCTGAAGCTGTATCCGGCAAGGGCATAGGCGGCTAATATACTTAAAAATATACAAATAAGTGCCGACACAAAAGATATATAAAAACTGTTAAAAAGTGAAGGCAGTATGCTCTTTTCACCAAATAATACAGTTTTATAATTATTCCACTCAAGAGGACCGTTAAACCATGTAGGCGGCCATTTTCTGATATCCTCATATTTTTTCAGAGAGGTATTTATCATAATAAGCAGCGGACTTATAAAAATGAGAACAAATGCAGAGTATACAATTGTCCGTATAAGTTTGAAGATTTTCTTTTTTAAAATCATTTTAAGTATCCTCTTTATTCATTAAACAGTAAATAAAGGTAAATATAAATAAAATACTTACAACAAGACAAGACAGAGCGTATGCAACACCGAGTTCAAACTTAGAGAAGGCTTCTTCATATATCTTGAGCATAAGTGTTTCGGTACTTCTCATCGGTCCTCCGCCTGTCAGCACAAAGATTACATTAAAAGAGTTAAATGTCCATATACCTACAAGTGTTAATGTGACAAAGAATACTCTTTTTATACAAGGGCAGGTTATATGGATAAAACGCATGAAAACACAGGCACCGTCTATTTTGGCACTTTCATACAGTGAAGGGTTAATATTTGAAAGTCCGGATATAAATATCATAGCTACCATAGGGATACCAAGCCAAGCATCTACAAAAGATGCGGCAAAAAAGGCCGCTGTAGGACTTGAGAGAAAACTTATATTTTCATGTATCAGTCCGAATTTTTGAAGATAAAAATTAAGATAGCCGTAGTTTCCGTCAAAAATCCACTTCCATACAACAGCAACAGCTACCTGCTGCATAGCCCATGGAAGCAGCGTCAGAAACTTCAATACCTTTGAAAAGTACATATCACTGCTTAAAAATAATGCAGTTATAAAACCCAGCGAGAGCTTTAAAAACAGTGTAAAAGCGGTATACCTGAATGTAAGTGATAATGTAGGCAGCAGGTATTTTGAATTGAATATTTTTTTGAAATTGTCAAAGCCTATAAAACTTCTGTGACCGTCTATGATTGCAATCTTATAAAAAGACCCCGATATAATATGATATATCGGGTATCCAAACAGTAATGCTACTGATATAAGTAAAGGCAACAGCAATATATACGGTTGAAAGTCTTTTTTTATATTTGGGAAGATTCCATGTCTATTGTGCAACTTGTGACTGTGCCTCATCTAACGCCTCTTTTGCTCCCATCTCACCGGTAAGAGTTTTTTGCACTGCGGTAAGGAATGCTTTGTTAAAGCTGTCCCAGTCAGCCACCTGCGGTTCACTGATTCCATACTCTATGCTTGCTGCAAACGGTTGCATAAATTCACTTTTGAATCTTTCGTCATTAAACTCTTCTTTCAGTATCGGGAACCAACCGAAGGCTTCTGAAACAGGTCTTTGATATTCAGGCTGCCCCATAAATTCAACAAACTTCCAAGCCAAGTCTTTGTTCTTACTGATACTTGAGATAACATAGGAGTCGGTTACCAAAGTCTCGGCCTGTTTCTTGCCTGCAGGAAGTATTGCAACCTTATAAGGTGATTTATCAGCCGCCTTATCAAGGGTTTCCTTCTCCCAAGGTCCTGATACAAACATTGCAAGATTGCCGTTTGCAAATAATGTGGCCTGGTCCTCTCTTGCAGTGCTTACAACATCGGGAACAAGTTTTTCATCATTGAATTTTTTCAGGTACTCAAGTGTAGCTACATTTTGTGAAGTGTCAAAGGTTATTTCACCCTTGTCATCTACAAGAGCACCTCCGTTTTGATATATAAAGTTCAGAAGTTCGTCTGTACCGCTTGTAATATCTGTAGGTATGGAAAATCCGTATATGTCGGGATTTTTTGAATGCACATCCTTTGCGACGGACAAAAGTTCATCCCAATTGGTAGGCGGAGTCTCTATAAGGTCGCTTCGGTAATAAAGCGCTCTTGATGAAAACGCCATAGGTATACCGTATTGCTTTCCGTCTACAGTTCCGGTTGCCAGTACTGATTCAACTCTGTCTTTTTTGAAATCATCAGTTATATGAGAACTGAGATCTTCTGCGATACCCAGTGTAGCAAGTTGCTTTAATGTTCTTGAACCTGTAAGCATTATATCAGGTGCGTCACCGGCTTGATACAGTGAGACAATTTTTGAGTTGAGTTCGTCCCAACCTACAGAGACTATCGCCACCTTAACACCCTCATTTGCCTTCTCAAATCCTGAAATACCGGCGTCAAGTTCCTTCTTCAAATATCCGCTGTCATAGCCCGGTACAAGCAGTTTTAAAGTTTTGGAATCTGTTGATGTAGCGGATGTGGACTCTAAGGAAGCGGCAGTTGACTGAGTGTCATCCGTTTTTTGTGAAGATGAACACCCTGTAAGTAATGTACCTGCAAGCATCATACTTACAAGACCGAATGATAAGATTTTTTTCATAATTATTATTTATAACCTTTCTTTTGTATTAGACGGAGTAAATTATAACAAATAGTATAAATAACATCTATCTGTATTGAAAAAAACAATATAATGCAATGATTTATTTGAAAAATATATAATTATATCTGTGATTTTATATTAAAATATTCTGAGAAAGGTATATTAAGATTATGAAAAGTAAAGATGAACTGTTAAAGTTACTTGCAGAATATGTTAAAGATATGGAAGATGAAAAGATAAAGGATGTAGCAAGAGCGTATCTTGAAGCGGGATATCCGGCAAAAGACGGTATACTTGACGGGCTTACAGTTGGAATGAAAGAGGCCGGAAAGCTTTATGATGAGGAAGAGTACTATATCGCCGAATTGCTTTTATGTGCCGATGCGATGTATGCCGGAATAGATGTATTAAAGGCTGAAATAAAAAAAGATACTGAAAAAAAGACAAAGGCGGTAATAGGTGTAATAGATGGTGATACACATGATATAGGTAAAAATCTGGTAAAGATAATGCTTGAAACGGCGGGATTTGATATGATTGACCTTGGCAAGGATGTGGCGGCAAAAGATTTTATAAAGGCGGCCATAGATAATAAGGCAAGTCTTGTATGTATGTCGTCACTTATGTCTACGACCATGTACGGTATGAAAAAAGTAATAGATGGGCTTGTAGAATGTGGGTATCGTGACAGTGTAAAGATTATGGTAGGCGGAGGCCCCGTTACAAAAAGTTTTGCAATTCAGATAGGTGCTGACGCATATTCGGACAATGCAATAGAAGCTGTAAATGTTGCAAAGAGACTTTGCGGGTTAAACTGATATGACGGCAGATTTATGTGATTGTAATGTAGAGATATTTGAAAATAACAGTTTATATAATAAAAATGTATATGAGCTTGACGGAATATTGCAATGCTTTGACAATGAAAACGCACTTAATCTTATATACAGGTATATCTTAAAATATAACAGCCTGAAAGATTATACAAGATTAAAATTGCAAATCAAATTAGATACCGTGGTTGACGGACTTATAGATGAAGCAAAGAATGCCTTGAATAGCGGGTATAAGATAATAAGCCTTGCAGACCCTCTTTCAGGAATGAAATTTTTGGGAGAGAGAGGTGCAAGGATTTATATTAAAAAAATATTTACAGACTTTCTTGTCAGGTTAAAAAAACTGTGTGAGAAATATGGCGGACATATTCATATTTGTCCAAGATTAAGTTTTTTACTCTACAACTATTGTGAGCTTTGTATTGAGTTTAAAAATGTAAGACTTTCTAAAGCGTATGATTCACTGCTTGAGGCCATACTTTTTGAGAGTGTGGATACAGTGACGGCCTGTAAATGTATACATTTTTTGGGAAAAGTGGATGAAATCACAGTACTTAGATGGGAGCGGTATGACAATACTTGATTTTTTGAGAGAAAATAATATATGTTTGGATGCCGCCTGCAACGGACTTGGAATTTGCGGAAAATGTAAAATAAAAATCGGAAATCTGAAAGCCTTTGAAGGCGAAAGAAAAGTGCTGGGTGATAAAGATATAGATGCAGGATACAGACTTGCATGTATGCACTCTGTGGATGAATGTGACAAAGAGATTATATTAAAGGATATTAAAGAAAGCACCAGCAGTGTAGTACTTGTGGACGGTTTTATGCCGAAGGTGAGTCATACAAATATATGTGATAAATACGGTATAGCTATAGATATAGGTACCACGACAGTAGCTATGGAACTTATAGACTTGAGCAATGCCGCTATAATAGCAAAAGCGTCGGATATAAATTCACAAATCGCATTCGGATTTGATGTAATGAGCAGGATTGCATATACCATGGAAAATGTTGACGGGTTTTTTAAGCTTCAAAAGAGTATTGTGCATACTTTAAATATGCTTATAGATAAATTGCAGGCTGATACAGGTAAGGTCGGAGAAGATATAGCAGAAATAACTGTGGCGGCAAATACAGTTATGTGCCATATTTTATTGGGTGAGAGTGTGGAAGGCCTTGGAAAATATCCTTTCTCACCTGTATTTACAAAGAGTAGGAGTGTGGCAGCCTCAGATATAGGAATAAAATCAGATGCAAAAGTCACAACATTGCCTCATATATCAGGTTTTGTAGGTTCGGATATAGTTGCAGGAGTGTATGCAAGCGTATTATGTAAGGATAATAAAAATGTACTCTTTATAGATATAGGAACCAACGGTGAAATGATTTTGAAATCCGGAAATAAGTTACTTGCGACCTCATGTGCCACAGGACCTGCACTTGAAGGCATGAATATATCATGCGGTATGAGAGCGGGAGAAGGTGCTATAGATAATTTTTGCATTGATGAAAATAAATTAAGCTATACAACTGTCGGAAATAGAGCTGCTGTAGGTATATGCGGAAGCGGAGTACTTGCAATGGTCAGAGAGCTGCTTAAAAATAATATTATAAACGTTATGGGAGCTATAGATATTGAAAAGCAAAAGAAAGCATATGATTTTATAGCCTTTGATAAATCAGGAAAACCTTTTATAAAGATATCGGATGATATATATTTTACATCTAAAGATATAAGACAGGTACAACTGGCAAAGGGTGCGATATTGTCAGGAATTTTGGCACTTGTAAGTAAAGCAAAGCTTGAATTAAATGATATATCAAAGGTATATATTGCAGGTCAGTTCGGCAAGTATATTAGCGTAGATTCTTTCTTTAGTGTCGGACTTTTACCGATTGAATTTTTTGATAAGGTTGAATACCTTGGAAATACTGCATTGGCAGGGGCATATATGGCACTTTTGGATAAATATGCAATAGAGGATATGAGTTTACTCTCAAATAAAACTGAATTTTTTGAGCTTTCAAGGCTTGATAATTATGACAGGATTTTTGCAAAGGCTTTGAGATTTAACGGAGAAAATATATGAAACTTAAGATTCACAAAAACGATAAGATGACACCCGATGAAAGAGCAAGGGCAATTGCCGAAAAAAGAGATTATGACAGAATAATGATGGATCCTTTTTTAGGCGAGATAAAGGCGAGGCTTATAGGCAAGAATACAAGGCAATATTGGAGAAACGAAGATAATCTTGTTATGGGTGATGTGGAAGCTGTGAACAGATTCGGACTTGACGGTATGGGAGTCGGTCCGAATGCGTACGGTATAGCGGAAGCAATGGGAATTGTGCCGCACTACCCTGAGCAGGGTTTAATTTATGTAGAAAAGCATCCTATAGACAGTATAAATGAGGTAGAGAAGCTTAAAGATATTACACTTGATAGCGGAAATCTCAGAATGTACTATAATGCAACTGCAAGACTTAGAGAGATTGCAGACGGGTTTTGCGGTGTAGGTGTTTCGGTTTCAGGTCCTATAACATTGGCAGGGTTTGTACTGGGAACTGATAAGCTTTTAAAAGCAATGATAAAATCACCTGATAAAGTACATCTTTTCCTAAGGTATATAACAGAGAATGTAAAATATGTTGTTGATAAGTTTTCGGTACTTGATGTGGGATTTTCCATGGCGGATCCTATAGCGTCATGTACTATGATAAGTCCGAAGATGTACAAAGATTTTGCATATCCGTATACTGTTGAGATAAGCTCATATATAAAAGAGAGGTCTGGCAGAGCACCAAGCTATCATATCTGCGGCAATACAAGAAAAATATGGAAATATATAAAGGATCTGGATATAGGGGTTTTCAGTGTGGACAATGAAATGGACATTGACGAGACTTGTGAGTTTTTTGCAGATTCAAAGATGATTGCAGGTAATGTGGCTCCGGTAGCCACTATATGTAACGGGAGCAAACTTGATATAGAAAGAGAAGTGAAAAAATGTATACTCGCAGGGAGAAAGTGTAAAAACGGATTTATGCTTGCTCCGGGATGTAATTTGCCTTTGGTTACGACAGATGAGAAGATTGATATGTTTTTGGACGCAGGCAGAAAATATGGTATCATGATATAAACATAAAATTTGCGGATTGGAATATATTATGATAAAAGATAAAGAAAATGCCCTGGCAGGTGCCAGATGTATTATTCAAAATTGGTTGGAGGCAAAAGAAAGTGAGGTAATACACTTTATAACCGATGAAAGCCATAAAAAAGAAGCGGATATTTTCGAACTGGCAGCCTTTGAATGCGGAGTTGTTCCGAAGATAAGTATACTCTCTTTGGACGGAGTGCAGTCCGGAGAGGTGATAGATAAGATGAAGAACACCATGTACTACTCGGATGTGATAGTGGGTGCAACACATTATTCATTTGTGACTACGGAGGCTGTGGAGTTTGCACTGAAAAAGGGCTCGAGATTTTTGTCTTTTCCTATGCATACCAACGACGGAAGTTGTATATTTGAAAGAGAATTTATAAGGATGAGTCCAAAGCTTGCAAAGAAAATGGGAAAGCCTGTATCACAGAGTATAACAGACGCTAGAGAGGTTGTGGTGAAAACAAAGAAAGGAACAAATGTTGCTTTTTCTGCAAAGAACAGAAATGCAGGTATATTTGCAGGAAGTTGTACAAGAAAGGGTAAGATTGCCTCTTCAAGTTTTGAGGTGTATGTACCGATTGTAGAGACTGCGACAAAAGGCAAAGTCATAGCTGACGGTTCACTGGGTTATCTGGGTAAAATAAGTAATCCGATAGAGCTGATATTTGAAGCCGGATATCTGGTGGAGATAAACGGCGGAGAGGATGCTCTCAGATTAAAAAAGTATATGGAGAGTTTCGGTGACAAGGAGATTTATTGTGCTGCGGAACTTGGTATCGGACTTAATACAAAGTCAAAATGTGACGGTATTTGCTATATTGAGGATGAGTCTGCATACGGCACATTTCATATAGGGTTTGGAAGAAATATCGCACTTGGCGGAATGCATGAGGCAAGGGGACATTTTGATATTGTTACACACAGCCCCGATATATTTGTTGATGAAGTTGTTATAATGGAGAATGGGGAGTTTATTATATAAACCTTAAAATATTCATACTATTATCGTAAGTAAATTGTAATCAAATATTGCATTTTAACAGCGAATATTCTATTATATACATAAAGAACCATATATTTATCCATAAATATATAGTTTTGTTTGTTATGGGAATATATCATTTTTTACATTAAGCAGTGACTGAGCATTTTGATATTTTCCGAAAATAATAGAAAGTGAGAAGCATATGGAGATTTTAAAACTGATTGGTGTGCTGGTAGTAATAGTAGGTCTTGCTTTGAAACTGGACACACTGGCTACGGTAGTGGTTGCGGGAATTATAACAGGTTTCGTAGCAGGAATGTCGCCTTTGGATATTCTTACGGTGCTGGGAAATGCATTTATTTCACAGAGAATATCTACACTTTTTGTACTTGCACTGCCTGCAATAGGTATTTGTGAGAGATACGGACTTA
>CAUQKD010000045.1:0-12416 GCA_963518365.1 uncultured Lachnoanaerobaculum sp.
TTTTGTAAACTGATAGACATAAAACCTCCTAGTCTCTTTAGCCTACGCTACTTCTATTCCGTAGTGATTGCAAAGTGCCGCAAGTCCGCCACCGAAACCGCTTCCGATAGCATTGAACTTCCACTCGCCGTTGTGCTTATATAACTCACCTACCACTACTGCAGTCTCAATAGAGAAGTCCTCACCGAGGTCAAATCTGATAATCTCGGTATTTGTCACCTCATCCACGATTCTGATATATGCGTTTGATACCTGACCGAAGTTCTGTCTTCTTGACTCGGCATCATAGATTGTTACGGTGAATGCAATCTTTTCGATATTTGCAGGTACCTTTGAAAGGTCGATTTTTATCTGCTCATCGTCTCCGTCACCTTCACCTGTAAGATTGTCTCCCATATGCTCAACGCTCTCTGACGGATGCTTTAAATTGCCGTAGAAGATAAAGTCCTTTTCACTTGGACATTTACCGTTGGCTCCTACCATAAATGCAGCAGCATCAAGGTCGAAATCCGCACCTGAGTCAAATGCATTTACATCCCATCCAAGACCTACTATAACTTTTTTCAGTCCCGGATTTGTCTTTGTTAAATCTACCTTCTGTCCTTTTGATAAATTGATTGGCATAAAATCCTCCTTTATACACCGAATTTTTTATAAAATTCATTTTTAATATTTTCAAGTTTTACCTTGTCTTCAGCTCTCTGTCTTCTGGCGTCATCCTGTATTCTCTTTGTCTCTTCGATACCGTTTACAATAGTTCTCCAAGACTTCTCAAGAGTATCCACTTTTATTGAACTGCCTGAAGCCATCTGTGCCGTAAGCTTTGCCTGCTCAACAGTATTGGTTGCATTCTTTAAAATCATCTCATTTGTCTTCTTATCAAGCTCTGATAACGCTTCAGCCTGCAATCTCTGTCTCTTTAACATGATAGCCTGTGCAAGACTCTGCTTAAATATAGGCAATGTGATAATGAAAGCCGAATTTATCTTTCTTATCAGGTTTATATTGCTGAACTCCATTGTCTTTAACATAGGAATTGTCTGCATAGCCACATTCTCGGCTACTCTAAGGTCCTGTGTTCTTTGCTCAAGCATCATAAGAGCATTGTTAAGAGTGGTAAGCTCAAACTGTATGGACTTATTGCCTGTACGCTCCATCTCTGCGGTTCTGTCCGCGATAGCCGATTCAAGCTCTTTACAACCCTGCTCACCTGCCAAAATATACTTAAGCAGATCATGGTAATAGTTGACATTTGAATCAAACATTGTGTTCAGCTTTTTATTGGTCTCTTTGATTTCACCCTCATAGCCTTTAAGTTCCACGTATATCTTGTCAATCTCTCCGCCCATGGTCTGATACTTTGCCATTATCTTATCAAGCTGCTTTTTGATACCTCCGAAGAGCTTGTCGAAAAGACCCGGATCCTGCTTAATCTCTTCGATATCGAATTTGCTCATGATATTGGAAAGTACACCGAGCATCTTGGATGTCTCTTCAATCTGAGAGATATTCATACTGTTAAGTACCAAATCCGACGACTTGGATATCTCAGTGGCTACCTCTCCTCCAAAGGTTACGATACTGTCAAGATTGTCAAGTTCTATCTTGCTTACAAGTGCATCCACCTCTGCAGAATTTACCAAATCGTTTCTTAGTTTCTCAGACTCTACCGCAATATCAAATGTCTGAGTTGTAGCCGGTAATGTCTCACCCTCTACAGCGGTATCTGTCACTACGCTTGCTTCACTCTGTTTTGCTTTTGAAAAATCAAGTCCCATTTTTTCCTCCTTGCTCTGTGCTTTAAAAACCGCAGACACAGAGGCCTATAGTTTTATTAACCAAAAAGTCTGGCAAAAAATGATTTTTTCTTATTATTGCCGGACTTCAGCCTACTGAAATCAGGTATGGCCACATCATAAAGATAATTACCTATTATATGTTCCTTTACTATCTGATTGTTGAAATATTTACCGGTATTGTCGTATCCTGTAGGTACAAAAAACAATATATCGAAACCTATCAGATTTAAAAAGGCAACAATTATACTATCCTCCAACGAAATTATACTCTCCGTTGTATTTACTATTATAAGCTTTGGCGGGCATTTTGTAAAATCAAAGCTCTGTATAAATCTTAAAATTTCCTTAGGTAAGTCTAAAACAATTGTAATAATCTTATATTCCGCTCCGTTTTGCCCTGTTCCGACTATCACCTTGCTCTTTAAAAGCTCCGACAACTTATCCAAAATGTAATCCTGAGTCTCCGCTCTTAAATAATCATATTTGAAACCGTTCCATTTTTTTATAGCTTCCTTATCAAGCCTGTTATTCTTATAAAATGAGGTCACACCTGCAGCAACGCTTACATTGCCCTTGTAGATATTCTCATTCTTGTATAAGAGTGTGGTATCTGTCAAAAGATCCTTTATCTTACCAAAATATGCATCTATATCCGAATTCGGTACACCCGAGGCCTTTGCACATATCACAGGAATATTTACCACATTGTCCACTGTGGAGAAGTTCGGTCTGAATCTGGCGTCCTGTTTCCAATAAATTGCTATCTCCTCATAGGTGGTGGACAATATTATTACATTTGCCTTTGTAAACTGCATATCTCGATACATTCCCGTATCCGAATACATCATACTGTCCAAATCTCTTTCCGCATTACGTGCGGTCGTACTTATACTGAGTCCTACGCTGTCTGTCGGGAACTCTCTTATTTTCAAGGTCTCTTCAAACTGTATATCATAAAGGTTCTTATCTTCAAGCTTGTCTTTTTGCTTTTCAGGGTTGAATATCACAACATCTATCGGCAGTTTGGATACCATCTTTAAAAACAGGCATTCCGTATCACTCTCCGCACTTCCGAAGTATATAAGTATCGGTGTAGGTGAATGTATATCCATACCGTTCATAAGCTCCACAATATATCTGTTAATCCAACAGAGTATATATATGCCCTTATTCATCATCTTGTTAAGGTCCATATTCATAAGCTTACTTGTCTCAATCATAGTATCTACAAATGCATCTCTTGCAACATCTAAAAACACGTTGTTTGTGAACTTGATATTGGTTTTAAGGTCAAGTATAAGTTGATTTTCATTGGCATAATTGCCCCTTTTTATCTTGACTATCTCATCCACACTCGGATTTGTGATATTGTTGTTTATCACCTGCACTTTTCTGTTTGCCCTCTTCAAATCCTGATACAGAAGGTATAATTCATTGGTATAATTGTTTCTGTCGTCACAACCGTTTATCCTTACAAACATATTGTAAAAAAAGGCTGTGTTCTCACCTCTTTTTATATTCTTCAAATCCTCAAAGATATCGCCGCTAAGCCACGCGTTGGTATTCGGCTTTATATTTACATTGCCGCTGTAGAGCATCTTTTTGTTCTTATCATCCTCATACAGCTTAAGAAGCCAATCCAGATTAAATCCCGGCGGAAATCCCTCACTCCCCATCTTTAAATCAATGGAAAACTGCGACTTCGGGTCTATTGACAAATACTGTGAGTCACCTCCGGGTTGCAAGAGTATAATATCCGCACCTGCATTTGATAATATATTTAATGTGGAAAGCTCCGAGAAGTTCACATTACCCCAGAAAATAATCTTAGGTATATCCTCACTTCCAAGCCTTTCCATAATGTTATAAAAGTTATAGTAAAGCCAACACATTATTCTTGTGAAGTTGTTTTTCAATATCTCTATATTCTTGCCTTGACGCCTTAATACCTCCAAAGTATCAAAGATACCGTCAGCCATAGACGCTCTCTCATAGTCTCTGATTCTTGGAAGCCACCTCTTAAGGGCATCCGCTATAAAGCCCGGACCGTGTACATATCTGTCACCTATAATCTCATTAAAATACGAGATATTGTCCGCTGTCGGATTTTCAATATGTGTGTCAATTATTGCTCCGTCCTTTTTAGCCAATTCATAGTATTTTCTGATAAATTCAAGTATTGTTTCATCATATGAGTTTATCCTGTAAAAGTAGACTCCTCTGGGCTTTCTCATACTAAGTCTTTTGAAAAAATCATCAAGTTCTTTTATCTTTTGATGCAACAGCATATATTATCCCCTTTCAAGTATTATCTGATAAAACTTTTTGCAAATCCGTATATAGCATCATACGGCACCGCCAAATTTATATTTTGTCCTTCACTAAATCCTGCCGTGCTTATTCCTATTACCTCTCCAAACATATTTAAGACTGCACCGCCTGATGAACCGGGCGATGTCGGTGCGCTGAACTGTATCATATCCACATTGTCGATATTTCTAAAACCTGATATTATTCCGTCCGAAACCGAATTGAAAAGTCCCAGCGGGCTGCCTATAGCCACCACTTTTTGCCCTCTTACAAGTTTCTCTCTTCCGTCAAAAAGTCTGAGGGGCTCAAGTACTCTTGGTATCCTTATTATGGCAAGGTCAAGATATTGATTATACTTTATCACCTCATCGGTTTTATAAATCCTCTCGTCATCTTCAATTCTTACTTCAAAATAGTAACCGCCTCTGATTACATGGTTGTTTGTCAGTATGAAGCCGTCTTTTCCGATCATGATACCTGAACCTGTGCCAAGCATCTTTTGTCTGTTGTCATATATAGCAATCATTACAATGGAGGTTGAGAGTTTTGCAAGCTCAATATAGCTAAGCTCTCTGTCTGTCTTTATACCCGACCTCGGCATATTTGTGCCTGTAGAGGATACCGCCGTCTTTCTTCTTATTGACGCAAGGCTTATTCTCACTCTGCCATCTTCTCTACCCTGTACTTTTGGGATCTTTTTAATAACTTTATTTTCTATACTCTCAGGTGTTTCATAAGGTTTTATCACTAACTTATCCTCAATAAAATCTCCCATTCTCTTAGTGTAAAAATAATCCTTCAGTATATCGGTATCTTTTGAGTACTGTAAAAGGCAAATATCCATTCCAAGCAGATTCAAGAACACAAAAAAATAGATTTCAGACTCCTTATCTATATTTTTTGCCACCACCTTTATATTCTTATCTCCGTCAGTTTTTACATCTGAAAAGTTTTCACATAACCAATACAAAAGCTTTACCATTATATTTTTTTGTATTGTATCTGTCAGATTCTTCTTATATTTGTGCAGCAGATTCTCAATTTCTTTCATTGCAACTACAAGTTCGCACTCTGAGATATTTGCCTTTAAAATATCTATATGACCGGTGTTTACAAAGTTTTCATAAGCCGTTTTTATGCTCATGCAATCGCTGTTTATCTGAAGTGAATCAATATATTTATAATATATTTTTCCCTCTCTCATCTCCTTTGACAAATATTTTAGAAGGTCATTTATTTCATTCCCACTACCTTCAGACGCCCCGCTGAATTTGACAGCATAAGTGTTTCTTATATCGCTGTTTTTGCTGCCTCTTATCATGCCGAACTCCATATAGCTGTTTATATTTATAGGATTCAACCTGTACTTAAACATATTTACTCCATTGAATTCTTTCTTTGTTTTATAACTTTTCTATGCTATAATTATACCAATAATAAGCCTATATTCAAGATGCCCCGTATAAAAGACCGCAAACGAAATAAGCGGTCATTTTATCCTTGCAATCTTAAGCTCATTTGTAATTTTATATTTTTTGACAGGGGAAGACTATGAAAGATTCCGGTATTTACTATAGCTTGGGTGCATTGCTTTACACTGCCTCCGACAATACAAATATTATTGACGATATAATATTTGAAAAATTTAATATTCCGTTTTCTTTAGCATTTTCATTTGATACGACAAGCAATGATGCTGAAGCCGACAAGGCCGAGAATGTCCTTATAAAGACTTTGGACAAGCTCTTTGTTGCAAAGAAAGAGAGAAATTTCTATATACCCAAGCTCTTTATAAGAGTCCTTTCGACAGCACATATCGCACATCTTTACAAGAAGTTCGGAAGCTTACTTGATCTTATCACCGGATTTATACTGCCTGACTTTTCCGTATCGAATGCGGATGTGTATATCTATGAAATGCAGCGTATCAACTCTGTACTTTCCACCCCTGTATATATTCTACCCGAGCTTGACGGCATAGCGCTTCTTGACTTGAAAAGCAGATATATCGACCTGTATTCTATCAAAGAAAAACTTGCCACATATGAGGACTATGTACTCAATGTACTTGTTGCAACGGGCAGCGTACTCAACTCTTTTTGTGTAAGAAGAAGAGTTGACGAAAATATTTATCAGAGTTCTCCTGTGGCTTCACTGTTAGCCGACATCGTAACGGTATTTGCCACCGACTATATATTATGTGCTCCCGCTTTTGAATATTATGCAGGCATAGGTTGGGAAGAGGGACTTTTAAAAGAAATTGAGTTTGATAAAATGAACGGTTTTATAGGTAAGACTGTAGTACATCCTAAGCAGATTTCCATTGTCAACGATGCTTACAAGGTGTCAAGTATTGACTATGACGATGCACAGAATGTGCTGGATGATAAGAAGATATATCAGGTCTGTGCCAATGTAAACGACACCAGAATGAATGAACCGAAAATACACTACAGCTGGGCAATGCAGATTATATTCCTTGCAAAGTACTTCGGCGTAAAGAAATATTGAAATATTGATTTAAAAGGGGATGTGAAAAAAATCGATTGAGTTTTTTCACATCTCCCTTTTAAAGTATTTTATATGTCTTTCATCTTTTTTATAATACCCATGCATTTATAATTGTTTAATCTTGTATACTCTATTTCACTATCTTTTTCTTTTGCCAGCCTGACTATATGTCGAAGCTCCTTGTCATCTTTATATCTTTCATCTATAAGAACTTTCCACGGCACTCTTCTTAATAAAACTCTTGTAGTCTCTCCTATACCGGGCTTTATAAAGTTTATATCCTCTATACAAAATCTCTTTGCCTGATTTTGTGCCTCAGTGCTTCCTTTTGTCTTCGGCATATTCGTATTATCTTTATGAGTTCTGAAAAGTTTTTGTATCTCGTCTATGAAATGATAACTTAAATCCTGATTTTTATATTCCTTATAATACAGAGCTCCATGGAAATCATTTTCACCTATTATATCACTTCTTAAAAATGTCCTGCTTACCAGACCGCATACCGTAGCATTGAGTGCCGAGCTTGGAATAAATATATCACTGTAGGTTCCCGTAAGTACGGTCTCACCTGCCGGGTCACATACCACCGCAAGTTCAGACGAAACGCCTTCATAGTTTGCGGTTGCCTTCCTTAATTCCTTAAGTATTGCACCCTTTCCTATCCACCCGTCTACAAAAAGTATATCCTTTGCAGGATGGTGCTTTAAAATATACTTCATAGCATTGTCGTCAATACCTCTGTCTCTTATTATGGATACGGAATAATGCGGCAAATCCATATTGTACTTCAGGTTTATATATCTTTTTAAAAGTATTCCTATAGGAGTACCCGCCCTTGCAAGCGATACAAGCACAATATTTTTTCCGCGACTTTTCACTATCTTGTCCGCAAGTGAGCCCAGCGCATCCGCCATAGCCTGCCCGAAGATTTGTAACGAATCAAAGTATATGTCCATATATTCCTTACTCGGAATATATTCTATCGGAAGCATTTCGCTGTAATGCATTCCCGACTGTATAAGTTTTTCTCTCTCCTTGCTTGGCAGAGGTTCCACCATTCCTGTAACATCCTTTAAAAGGAATATTACATCCTCTTTTTTATAACTGCTGTTCATTATCCCACCTGATAAAATATATATTTTTATTGCTGGCAAGTTTTATTGCCTTTAATATATCATTTTCACCGTTCTTATCTTTGCCGTCACTGACTAAAAAGAATATATCACTCTTCTTAAGATCATAGATATATGTCTGTCTGTTTTTGTCATAGATACTCTCCACCTCATATCTTGTATGCAGAGGATAATCCTTTGTCTTTGACACTTCAATAGGACTTCTGGTGGAAGAATGTACATAGACCTTACTTAGCTTATCTGCATTCTCATATATGTACTGTGCCAACTTAAGAGGTACATATATGAACTCTTCGGTTCCAAGCACCGTAACGGTATTTTTATTCTTTATCAAAGTCTTTATATCTATATTTTTTTCCAGGTACTCTTCCAATCTCAGTATTTCATTATCAAGATCTTTTATATTTAACAGTCTTCTTGTTCTTATATCTGTTTTAAAATCGATATATTTTATATTATCTTCTTTTTGTGCATTTTCTATTCTAGATACATCTCCGTCTGTGACTGTATCAAGCACATCGGCTTCAAAGCTTTCTTTATTTATATCTCGTATATAGACAATCTCTACATTTCTCTCTTCGAAAAACTTTTTTCTCTCTTTTGAGAGTGTATTTGTAAGCGGTGCTATTGCATATTTTTTTCCCCCCTTAAATATGCTCTCTATCTCCTCTATACAGTGCCATATTGTATTGCCTGTAGTTATCTCATCTTCTACAAATACAATTCTATCAACCTTTTCATAGATTTCTTTCATATCGACAAGTACAATTCTTTGTTCCGTGGCGTGGCTGTGTGCCTCTGTAAAATATATGTACTCGTTATCATCACATATGTTTTCTCTGGTTGTCTGCATAAAATAGGCTCCGGCACTGCTTGCCAGAGTTGCTCCTATAGCTATTGCAGTTTCAGCAAAACCTATAACAAGTGCATTCTTTAATATGTTTTTTGAAAATTTTGCAAGTGTATCATACTCATTTTCAACATCTTCAACCAATGCAGGTCTGTGTTTACCCTGATCGGCATTGATTATCAAATATCCTCTTTTATTATTGTTGAGGCGTTTTGCAAGGCTTATCTTATTCATTTATCCCACCTGTGTAAATATTCATCAACATAAATATAGGGGTGACTTTCGCCACCCCTATATTAAATTCAAATCTCATCGTCCGAATTATAAATCTGGAATACCTGGTACTCCTTTATAAATTCAAATCCGACCCTTGAAGCAAGCTCCACCGAATGTTGATTTCTCACATCCACATATGGATTTATCTTATTGTCTTCAAGATTAAATGACACATTGGATGCGGCTGTAAGAGCAAGATTCCTTCTCCTGTATTCAGGATTGGTAGCAAATACAAGTTCCATAAAATCATCACTGTATACTCTGCCCATACATCCGCTTACAGTTTCAGTGTCTTTGTATACCATATATCCAAGTGCATCCTTCTTAAAGTCCTCACCGTTTTCAAAGCAGGCTGAGAAGTCTTCGCTCCACATATCGTTTGATAGAGCTTCATATTCCTCAGGCTTAACTTTATCTATAGTAAGTCCTTCTTCCAATGCACCGTTTAACTCTATCAACAGTTCTCTGTTTTTTATACCTTTAAATTGTAACAGATATCTTGAAAAATTTCTGTATCTGCAATCTATATTCTCAACAAGCCAGTCTATCCAGGACTCTGAAGTCGGGATAATATATGATCCTTCTCCCTGTCTTGCTATAGTTCCCCACAAAGATACAGCTCTGTCTTTCTTCGGAGTAACTCCCAATATATACATATAGTGGTATATTTTTATAACACAGTATGAAGCTGCACCTGTAGCAGGTACCCAGACTCTTCCACATTTTCCGTCAAGCGCCTGTCTAACTAAGATATCGTCTGTCGCCAACTCCGCCAGACCTTCCCTTTCCTTCAAACCAAGTTCAACCATAATACCCTTCCTCGTCTAATCTTTTTTTCTTTATAAACATAGTTTAACACAAAGAATGGGTTTATACTACAATAAAAAACTATGCTCTTTGTTTAAATTCTTCCTTATGAATCTTTGACACTCTCACAAATCTATTCAACTCTTCATCTGAAAGTTCAGGACTGTCTTCATCATATAAAATAGGACTTTTCTTTGCGTCCTCTACTTCTTTCATCTGTTCTGTTGTCAATTTTGTTTCTTCATTAAGTACATATGTTTTAATAGCCATCTTTATACCTTTTCCTTTCTCGCTCATTTGCGATCCTGGCTGATATCAAACGAATCTTAGGGTCTCTATATGTATAAACTACCAACAATACATCTCCTGCAAAGCCGATCGTTATATATCTGTCTTCCATTTCACTATGCTCTTCATCATAGTACTCTATTCGTTCCTCATCCATAAATACCATTGTGGCTGTTTCAAAGGAAATTCCATGCTTAACTTTATTGATTTTTGCTTTTTCTTCATCCCACTCAAATAGCATATCCCCCTCCACAATAATGTATTTCTGATTTAATTATAATTTTTTATGTCTTAATTTTCAATATATAAAAAATCCCCCTCATACGAGGGGTGAAATATTAACCTATAACATTTGCCATACGAATGATAGGTCTGTAATTATAATTTGAAATCTTGATTCCTGTTCTTGCAGATGAAGCATGTACTATCTTTCCGTCGCCTATATACATAGCAACATGGCTTACAGATCTGCCTGAACCGTAGAAAATAAGATCTCCGGGCTGTAGCTGGTCCGCACTTGCTACTGTAGTACCTCTTGTAGACTGCTCTGAAGATGTTCTTGGAAGACCTACACCTGCCGCATTTGCCAAGATATACTTTACAAAACCTGAACAATCAGCCCCGATATAAGGGTTTGTACCGCCATATATATATCTTCCGCCTATGAAACTCTTAGCAAAATTTGCAATCTCTTCTCTCTTGTTTGCAGACTTTGTCTCCATTATCTTCTGTGTAGCTGAAGCTGCCGCAGCCTCCACAGATTCAAGCTCCTCTATAGAAGCATCGCCCGTCTTTATTGACATATATCCTTCAACATCGTTGTAAGAAACCCTTGCATAACCGCTACCCATATCTTCAAGTATCTGGAATACATCTCCCTTGCTTGCCTTACCGATTGTTTCATTTGATGTCATACTCTTGTAGATATCAAGTGAGCCCACTTCAACTGTTGCTATATATGTACCGCTCTTAAGTGCAGGACCGCTCATAATGCTCTGTCCGTACTGATAAGTAATCTTTCTTACTCTTGTTGTTGCAAAAGCTGTAGCAGGTGACAGAGTAGTTATGGTCATCGCTGAAAGTATTCCGATTAAAAGTTTTCTTGTGTTATTCATTTTAGGCTCCTTATTCCTTTTATGGTAAACCGACTTAAGTCGGTATTAAAATCTCTAATAATTACAAACCTTTATGTTTGTTAAGTAATTGTTACAAAACATAGTATAAACTTACACCATCCATATGTCAAGCTTTTTATATGTAATTTAAATTATTTTTTCCATATATGTTTTTCATAGAAAAAAAGGTATAAATACCATCAACTGACGATATTTACACCCTTTATTGTTAATTTCTCACAATTTTTATTCTAAAAAGACCAATTCAATATCTACACATATCAATCAAACTCGTAAATAACTATATACTGCACTGAAATAAAATCACAATATTTTTGTCTTTTATCCACTGTAAAAGCATTACGTATACCTATTTACAGCCTAAATTTATGGCCTTGAAATCTTTGAATTGTTAAATTACGTAACAATTTTGTAACAATTTAGTGCCTGTTTTTATTATCTATAATTCCTTTTATAATTCCTAACGCTATAAGCACAGCTATTATCGGCAAGAGTACAGGTGCCAAAAATGAAAATACGGCCACTATCACCACCACTACAAGTATAAGCACCGCCAACGCAATAATTAAAGGAAGTATCAGACTCTTGCCGGTCATGTTATAGATTTTGAAAGCACTGTTTTCTTCGTGACTTTCCTCGTAATCTTTATCAAAGCCTTTAGTGTTAAATTCAAAATTCGAATTTTCTTTGTAGTCGCCGGCATTTCCGTCAATTACTTCATCCTCAAGTCCTACAAATACATCACTGTAACCTTCAGCCACTTTTATTGAATTGGCGATAAGCCTCGGGTCACCAAGTTCATTCATGACATCATCCATGCTTCTTCCCTTTGCAATCTCTCCGTCAATATATGAGGAATAGTAGTCTAAATTATATTCTATAAGAGACTGTGAACCTGTCGAAAATAAGGCTCTTTTCAGTCCTTCAAGGAACTCTTCCTTTGTCATTTATCCTCCTAAATATATCTTTTCAACTCTTCTCTTCTTTGCCTATAGTCAGGTATCTGTTTTGCCACTTCATCCCAAAAAGCTTTGGAATGGTTCATCTGTTTTAAATGTGCAAGCTCATGCACACATACATAATCTATCAATCTTTCAGGCAAGAAAAACAGCTTGAAATTGAAATTCAAATTTTTCTTTGAAGAACAACTTCCCCATATAGTCTTTACATTCTTTATCCTGACCATATTGAAGTGAACATTCATCCGCTTTGCAAAATCATTAAGCCTCTTTTTAAATATCTTGCCTCCTGCAGAGTGTAACCAAAATTCTACCATACTTTCATACTTATCTACAGGCAAAATAAT
>CAUQKD010000046.1:0-12350 GCA_963518365.1 uncultured Lachnoanaerobaculum sp.
GTGTTTTTGGGGACCTTTCTTTAAATAATTCTATAGGAGTTTTATGAGGCATATTATAGCGGTGATTGATACGGATATACGCTTTGCCTTAAAGTTATCTGATTTTTTGTCTAAGGAGGACAGGATTCCGTTCAAGGCGGTCGCCTACACATCATTCCAAATGTACAAAAGCGAGACTTCTTTGATGGATGTGGTGGCATTTATCACGGATATTGACAATGTAGACGAGTGCATAGATACCGGACTTCCGGTTATCCTTTTGTCGGATGACGCGATGGTGGAATCAAAATACAGTGATTTGACAAAGCTGTTCTGTTCAATTTTTAAATTCTGTGGTGTACATACTATAGTTGATGAGTTGCTGGGCTTTTTTTCAAGGAATGATTCATTCGGGCTTACCACAGTTCACAATAATACAAAAGTCTACGGCGTTTACTCACCGATAAATCGGTGCGGAAGATCAAGCCTTTCTGTGGCAATTCATTCTTATTTTTGTTCTACAAATACAAGCTCCCTACTTATTTCATTTGATGAGTACGACTCCGTGTTTTCGGTACTCAGAAAGGAAAACAGTAAAGACTTGTCTGATATATTCTATGAATACAAGACAGGAGATCTGGACTTTGCAAAACTTGGAGAATGTATAAGTCGGGTTGAGGATTTGAATATCATTTTACCTGCCAGATACAATGAGGATCTTTTTTATCTTTCCGACAATGAGTTAACAAAATTTATGAATGATATTCTTTCGGCAAATCTTTTTGAAACTATCGTGCTGGATTTCGGAAGTATCGGACGCAGGTCAATGCAGATACTTGATATGTGTGAACAAATTTTTTGCCCCGTCATAGGAGAGAAGGACGGAGTTGAAAGAAAAAAGGTGGCTGATTTTAAAGCACTTTTGGGCAGAAACGGGTATTCTGAAGTCATTCATAAGCTCTTTGAGATAAAGTCGCCGGGGGAGAGTATTTCAGACGATATATTCAATTTTAACAGATTGAAAAGACATGATTTTTTCTCACAAATTTCAAGTTTGGTTGACGGGGCGTGATATGGTTTATTATATTGTGGGGAGCTTGCTGCTGGTCGCAACAATTACAGATATATTTTGGAGACGTATACCGAATGTTTTGGTTTTAATATATTTTATATCAGGTATTTTTATTTTACATTCAGATTTCTTAATAAGATTTTGTATTTCACTGATTATTTTTTCCGCTCTTTACAGACTCAGATTTTTCGGTGCAGGAGACGTGAAGTTATTCTCTTTGATTATAGGATTTTTGGGAGTATATGAGGGCATCAATATGAGCGTGATTGCACTTATATTTGCAGGAGCAGGAGCACTTATCTATCTGATTTTCAGTGCACAACTTGTTAAAAGATTTAATATGCTCGTAGGTTACTGTATGAGAGTGATTGCCTGCGGACATCTTGAAAAATACGGTGAATACGGATTAAGAGATAAGCATATGATGCCTATGGCGCCTTATTTTTTGGCAGGCTTTATATTGTGGAGGTGCTTTTGTTAAACAGAAAAGTAATAGAGGAGGAAGAACTTAGAATACAGGTGGTAAAATCCGAAGATTCTGAGTCAAATGAGAGTATCTATGAGCAGTTGAAAAAAGAAATAAGAGATAAGCTTTCAGATCTTAGGAATATAGATGATGACGAACTGTATGAGATAATAGATAAAGAGATAATACATAAGGAACATTCTTTTTATATCCCGCTTGAAGAAAAAATGAATATCAGAAACGCACTGTTTGACTCGTTTCGAAGACTGGATATTTTACAGGAGCTGTTGGATGCAAAGGATATCACTGAGATAATGGTGAACGGAAAAGATGATATCTTCGTAGAAAAATGTGGAAAAGTGGAAAAATGGGACAAGTGCTTTGCAAACAATGAAGTACTTGAAGATATGATACAGCAGATTGTAAGTAAGGTAAACAGAGTGGTCAATGTTTCATCACCTATTGCGGATGCCAGACTGGAGGACGGTTCAAGAGTGCATATAGTATTGCCGCCGATATCGCTTGACGGCCCTATAATAACAATCAGAAAATTTCCTGAAGTTATAAGTATGGACAGGATGATTTCATACGGGACATTATCCGAGGAGTGTGCAAAGTTTTTGGAAGTCCTAGTGTGTGCCGGCTACAATATCTTTATTTCAGGCGGAACAAATTCGGGTAAGACTACATTTTTAAATGCACTCTCAAGCTATATACCTAAGAGTGAAAGGGTAATCACTATAGAGGACTCTGCGGAACTGCAGCTGATGCATATAAAAAATATTGTGAGGCTTGAGACTAAGAACGCCACATTAAGCGGTGATAAAAGTATCGGTATCGGAGACCTTATAAGAGCTTCGCTCAGAATGAATCCCGACAGGATAATAGTCGGTGAGGTAAGAGGAAAAGAAGCCCTTGATATGCTTCAGGCTATGAATACGGGGCATGACGGTTCGCTGAGTACAGGACATGGAAACAGTGCAAAAGATATGCTTTCAAGACTTGAGACTATGGTATTAAGCGGTGCAGAACTTCCGCTTGTCGCCATAAGATCACAGATAGCAAGTGCAATAGATATTATGATTCACCTTGGCAGACTTAGAGAGGGCGAGAGAAAGATGCTTGAGATTTTGGAGGTTCTACCGTATGAAAATGGTGAAATCGGACTTAACAAGCTGTATGAGTATGATATGGAAGAAAAAATCCATAAAAAAGTCGGAGAACTTAAAGACAAACAAAAACTGCTCGCAACAGGCTACAGACTATGACAGCTACAGTTTCACATTTGTGGAATGGATGAAGTACAGCTTATATGCGGCTTTAATGTTGAGCTTAATTTCTTATATATTTTATAAAAGTATAATAATGTTTCTTCTTCTTCTGCCTTTTTGCTTTTTATATCCCAAAATAAAGAAAAAAGAGTTGATTGAAGCAAAGAAAAGAAGACTTTTGAATGAGTTTAAAGAAGCGATAATGATACTCTCATCACTGTTAAATGCAGGATATTCACTTGAAAATTCGGTAAAAGAATCATTGACCGAGCTTAGACTTTTATATGAGAAGGACAATCTGATTATAAAGGAGTTTGAATATATATGTCAGCTTATATATATGAATATAAGCGTGGAGAGGGCCTTTGACGATTTGGCTTACAGAAGCCGTTGTGAGGATATAAGAAGCTTTGCAAAGGTACTTAGAATCGCAAAAAGAAGCGGAGGAGAACTTGAAAGTATTATTGCGCATACCGTAGGTGTGATAGGAGATAAAGTAAGGATAAAAGAAGAGATAATAACTATGACCGCCGCAAAAAGATTTGAACAGAAGGTGATGAATATATTTCCGTTACTTATCGTATTATATATTGATTTCAGTTCACCCGGTTTTTTTAATATCATGTACACGACAATAATCGGAAGAATATGTATGAGTTTGGGGTTGGCGGTATATCTGCTTGCAATCTATATATCAAAAAGACTTTTAAATATAGAGGTGTAGCGGATGAAAAAATATCTAAAAAAAATCTTTTCGGATAAATTAAAGTATTGGCTTATAGTCATAGCAGGTTTTATGTTGTTTATTGTCTGTTCAACATTTTTAAACAATACTGAAGTGTCCAATTATATACAAAGACCCTATGTTGATGAGGATGATACCGAAGTAAAAATAGAGGTGGAAGGTTTACTTGAAGGTTCACAAAAGATAGAAATACCCGTATCAAAGCGTGTTTATTCACAAGAGGAAGCAAAAGAAGCCATGAAAAAGGGTATGGATGAAATACTTAATATACTTCCGGGAGAGAATACTTCACTGCAAGATATCACAACCGATTTGAATCCTGTAAGCGAGTTAAGTGATTTGGGACTCAGTGTAAAGTGGGATTTCGGAGACGGCGATATCATTGATATACAGGGAAAGGTGGACAATGAGAACCTTAGTGAGAGTGTGGATATAGATATCGGTGTTACACTCAGTTATGAAAGTTACGAAGAAAGCTATGTCATACCGGCAAGGGTGTTGCCTAAGCCTCTGTCGGCGGATGAAAGTCTTATAAAAAGATTTAAGGACTATATATCGGTTGCAGATAAAAAAGATGTGGGAGAGGCGGGATTTTACCTTCCTGAAAGCTTTGAAGGGAAGAAGTTGGCATATCACCTTGAAGACGGTATAAATTTTCACCTTATTTGGATAATGGGGATAATTGTAGCAATACTTTTGTATCTGAGAGAAAAGAATAATGACAGGCAAAAGCTTGAAAAGAGAAAAAGAGAATTGTTAAAAGACTATCCCGATATAGTATCAAAACTTATTGTATTTATAGGTGCAGGTCTTTCGGTCAGACAGTCATGGGAAGGGATAGTGAAGGATTATGAGAGTGAGAACAAGGAAAAAAGGTATGCATATGAAGAGATGGCAAAATCTCTTGCAAGGCTGAAAACAGGTACACAGGAAAATGTTGTGTATAAGGAGTTCGGTAGAAGCTGTCTTTTGAGGCAGTATATGAAGTTGGCATCACTGCTTGAGCAAAACAGGAAAAGCGGAATATCTACATTAAGTACTTTACTTGGTATGGAGTCACAGAGTGCCTGGGAGGAGAGGTTGAACTTAGCCAAAAGAGAGGGAGAAGAGCTGAATACCAAGTTACTCTTACCGCTTTTTATGATGTTACTTATAGTGATGATGATGATAATTGTTCCGGCATTGTTGATATTCTATTGAGAAAATGTTCGGAATGTGGAAAAGTTTTAAAAAGGAGGGAATATGTCGGATTTTTGGAAGGATTTTTTGGAAAATGAGGACGGAGTAGGTGTTATAGAGATAGTACTTGTGCTTGTTGTACTTATCGGGTTGGTACTTATATTCAAAGGAAATATAGGTAAGCTTCTAAACAATATTTTCAAGGAAATCAATAAGAAGTCAAAAGAGGTATATACTTGAAAAAAAGAGGTTCCGTTACCGTCTTTATAGCCTTGATATTTGTCTGTATATCCGCACTTATATGTGCACTTTTGGAATCCGCCAGAACTTCAGGTGCAAGACTTTATTTACAAACCGCAGGAGATTCGGCAATAGATTCGCTGTTTAGCAGATACCACAGGGCGATGTGGGATAATTATAGGATATTCGCACTTGAAAGTGAGAACGATGAGAATATCGGTGATTTGATGTGTGAGTATATGAAGCCCTATGTGAAAAACTGCGGAATGTACAGGATTCAAAACCCCACGGTAAGTCTGAATAAGAAAATCAGTTTAAATGACAAAGGCGGAATGTATCTTGAGCAGGAAATCGTTGACTATATGAAGCTCGGTACTTTTGAATCCGTATTTGACGGGTCTCCGGATAAATTGTGGAAGGATATTGAGGATGCCAAGAGCATGGAAAAGATTACCTCGGACTACGGACTCAGCTCAAGAGAAGCTATAGATGTGGAAAAGGCATTGAAGCGGCTTTCTGAAAATATTGACGCACAGGAAAAGATAAAGCTTAAGATGAAGGAGGCACTTGATAATAAGAATCTTGGTGAGTTAAAAAAATTAAGTGACAATCTGAAAAAGAAGTTAAAAAAGGTTCCTGAGCTTGTAAAAAAATATGAGAAGAAAGCCGATAAGATGTCGGCAAAGTTAAGGGAGATAGAAGCCAAAAACTCATCCGATCTTGATAAACTCTCAGAGAGCAATAAGGAATATATAGAGGGTGAAATAGAAAAGTTCAAAGACTATGTGGATAAAGACAGTGAAAGAAGACTTGAAGTAGCAGCGCTGTCTTCACAAAGTGAAAGTATGATAACGGAACTTGATAATCTCGAATCTGATATAGACAGTTTGCAAAGTGTAATTGATACGGCAAATGAAGATGATGAGGGCGATTACAGCAGCGAAATCAGTGAAGGATGGAACAGAGTAAGTGATGATGTATATGCACTTGGTGAAATGAAATTAAGCTGCAAACACGGTATAGCCGATGAGGATAAGGAAGATAAGTTAAAGCAGTTAAAGGAGATGATTTCCGACGGAGTGTTTTCACTGGTTATTCCTTCAAACAGGACGGTTTCTACTAAGAGTATAAATACGCTCAGTTTGCCGTCAAATGCGACTACAGGCGGATACACCGGCAGAAATCTTGCTGAAAGGCTCTTGATAGATGAGTATATGGGTAAGTACTTTGCGGATTTCACGGATGATATAAATACACCGCTTTCTTATGAGCTTGAGTATATATTAAACGGTGCAGATACTGACAGGGCAAATCTTGAAAGTGCAGTACTTAAATTGCTTGCAATCAGAGAGGGACTTAACTATATGCATATAATAAGAGATCAGGATAAAGTTCAGCTTGCCACACAGCTGGCGGCGGCAATCAGCGGCGCACTCTGTCTTCCGCAGATAACATTTATTGTAAAGTTCCTTATAATAGCCGTTTGGGCGTTGGTAGAGTCGGCGATAGATATAAAGGGTCTGTTGTCGGGAGGTAGAGTACCTGTCATAAAGAGCGGTGAAGACTGGCACACCGACCTTGACTCCATATTTGATATTTTGAGCAGTAAAGACCTCGGAAACAGTGATGACTTTAAGAGAGGTATAAGCTATGAGGGGTATCTTAAGATGCTTCTATATATCGAAGATCCTGTAAAGAGAAATTTCAGGATGATGGATGTAATGCAGCTTGATATAGGAGTAGGTCAAAAAGATTTTCTTATAAAGGATATGGTATACGGTGTAGATGCAAATATATCCTGCGGTGCGAAAAGGCTTTTTAGTGAAATATCATTATTTTCAAAGGAGTTTAGCGGCTTAAGTGTGGGCTATAGTATGGAAGTAAGGGTGGAAAAAATATATTGAAGGGAGGTTTTGTATGTCCTCTTATAATGATTTTGAAAACAAAGAAATTTATACCAAAGAAATTAAAAAAATAAAAATCAAAAAAATGAAAGCTCTCCAAGCATGCAGGTATAAGAGGACTCACAAAGCCTCCCTAAGTGTTGAAGCCGCCCTGTGCTTCAGTCTTTTTATAATAGCCATGGCAATACTTTTAATGCCTTTTGATATGATGAATACCAACAGAAAAGTAATGGGTATTGCACAAGCCGTATGTAAGGACACCTGCCAATATGCCTATACCTATAACAGACTGAGTGCAGATAAAAGAGATGAAAACGGTGAAAACTATGACCGCAGTGCAATGGAAGGTATAAAGGGAGTGATATCGGGAGGTGCTATAGGCGCCTTTGCGGTATCAAAGATAAATACAGAGATTGCGGATAAGAATATAAGAAATATAAACGGACTGTTTTCATCCTGTATGGCTGACGGTGAGACTGTATGTATACGAATTGATTATAAATACTCACTGCCTATAGGGATACTTGGAAAAAACACTATAGCTCAGAGTGTGGTAGCTACAAGAAGAGCGTGGATCGGAGCGGACGGCGGTAAGGGAGGAAGTGAAAATACCGCTGATGAAAAGTATGTGTACATAGGGAAAAATCCCACAAGGTATCATCTAAATCCGAGGTGTCACTATCTCTACAATGACTTAAGACCCGTGCCGCTTGCAGATATAGACAGTCTAAGAAATGAAAACGGAGGCAAGTATCATCCGTGTGAGAGATGTGGAAACAGGGCAGGAGGAACAGTCTATATTATGCCTTCAGGTACAAGGTATCACTCTGATCCACATTGCAGTGCGATAACGGCGTATGTACAGAGGGTAAAGCTGTCGGATGTGGAGCATCTGGGAGCCTGTTCATACTGTGGAGGTGGTCATTGAATATTTTTATTGCAGAAAGAATAATTTTGATAACTGCACTTATAATATTTTGCTTTCAGGATATCAGAAAAAAAGAAATATATACGGTCGGTATAGTTATATTCTATCTGGCCATAGTAATGCTTATGATTTATAAAGCTGTTTGCGGCATAAGTATAGATTATAAATCTGTGATTTTAGGTATTTTAAGCGGAGCGATACTGCTTCCTGTAAGTAAAATAAATATTTTAGGTGAGGGGGATGCATTTGTCTTTATAGGAAGCGGAGCAATATTGGGGATAAAGAAAAATTTGTTGCTGTTTTTTATCTCGGTATTCATAGTTTCAATATACGCACTGCTTCTTTGTATGTACTGTATGATGAAAAGAAGAAAAATAAAAGGAATAAGGGTAGCAATGCTTCCGTTTATAACCGCGGCAAATTGTATCCTGTGGTTTTACGTATGAAAGAAAGGCTTAGAGGAAGTTTTACAATAGAGATGACCTATATTATATTTTTCGTGTTTTTGGGGATAGCCTTTATAATAGGATACGGTATAGATAAGCATAATCAGGTTGTAGATAATGTAGAGCTGCACTTGCTTTTAGAAAGACTCTCACATGATGAAAAAGATATAGGCTATGACAAAGAGAGACTTAAGAGTTTAGTAAACTTAAAAGAAAAGGAAGTTGTAAGGATTGAGGAAAAGAAATTTTTTATTGACGCAGAGTCGGGTGAGAAAAGTATGAGAGTGAGCGTGTATAATCCTGAAGGATATATAAGGGCCACTACCGCATTGGAGGGGATATATGAAAGACTTAAAGGTCAATTATCTAAGGAACCTAAAGAGTAACCTGCTTATATTTGAACCGGAAGAAAAGTTTTTGATTGAGATGAAAAGTAAATATGCCTTTGAGCTTGGCATGATAGAACATAACGCTGTCAAAGGTTTTTTAAAGCCAACGTTAAAGAGAGTAGACTGTAGGCTTGAACTTGGCTATGATATAAGCTCACTTCAACCGCTCTCAAGGGTGCTTGAAGTAAGAACTATGAATACGGATGATATAAAGGATTTTATCATTGATATAATATCCGCTACAAAGGCATTGGAAGAATTTTTATTGGAAGCCTCTTCGGTGGTACTTGACCCCGAGTATATATTTACCGATTTGGATCTTAAAAGATATTCATTTTTATATATTCCAAGAAGTGAGAACAATAAGGAAGAGATGAAATTACTTTTGGAAAGTATATTGGACAATATAAATAAAGAGGATAAAGATTGCCTGATAACGGTATACGGAATGTTAAAGGAATGTCAGAAAAGGGATTTTGTTATAAATGATTTGGAAGAACTTTTGGACGGTAATGTGCAAACAGATGTAAAGAGATATGAACCTGTGATTGCCTATGAAACCGAGGTAGAAAACTCTACGGAATGTCGCGATAAAAAGAAAAAGCAGTTCAATATTTTCGGAGGTATTTTCAAAGGAAATAAGTCAAAGGGACAAATCGAGGAAGAAGAGTTTTTGGAAAAAGTATTTGACGGGTATGAACCGAGTGTTAGCGCCGCCTGCCTGAATGAAGAAAAGAGCGTATTTGAAGCTTGTAACGAAGAGATTTCAAATACGGTACTTTTAACAGATATAAAGTTAAATAGTTCAGGCAGAGTATTAAAAAGCATTAACGGCAAAGAGGATATAGAAATCTCTTATCTGCCGTTTATCATAGGTAAGCAGGACAGGATATGTGATTACGTACTGGATGTGGAGGGAGTGAGCAGGATACATCTGAAATTCTTTGAAAAGAAAGGTTTACTCTATGCCATAGACTTAAACTCAAGAAACGGAACATATATAAACGGTAAGAAGCTTGAAAATGAAGAGAATATAGAAATGAATAATGGAGATATCGTCAATATCTGCGGTATGAGTTACAGGTTGGAAATGTAAATATACTTGATAGTTTTTGCATCTGTGATATACTTTATAAAAATTTGTGATACTCAAGGTTTCAGATTAAAGTTTGTGTGGCAGTATTGTAAGCATACTGAAGCTGAGATTGTAAGTATTATAGACAGGAGAAAAACTTGAGAGATAAGATACGAGCAGTACTTTGCTTTGTATTTTTGGCAATAGCATTGTATGCCGCATTCAATATAATAAAAATACAAAGTGAATATAAAAAAGGTGTGGATACCTACAAAGAGATTGATAAGTATACCATAGAGCAGACGAGTGCCCCGACAAAGGAGGTACAAGAAGAGACTGTGGCTGAAGAAAAGCCGTATCCTGATGTGGACTTTAAGGGGTTGAAAGAAGTAAACAGTGATGTAATGGGTTGGATATATTTGCCTGATACAAAGATAAACTATCCGATAGTGCATACTACAGACAATGAATACTACCTTGACCATATGATGGATAAGACTGAGAATCCGGCAGGTGCAATATTTTTGGATACAAGAAATCCGATTGATCTGAGCGATGTCCATAATATAATATACGGACATCATATGAAGAACGGAAGTATGTTTGCTGCACTTAAAGGATATAAGAAGCAGGATTTCTTTGACAGCCATAAGGAAGGTTATCTGATAACTGAAGATGCGGTTTATCGGATTGACTTTTTTGCAGGTCATGTGGCAAATGTGGAGGAAGATGCGTGGCAGCTTGACTTTAGTGACAGTGAGGAGTTTGATAATTGGGTAAAAAATCAGAAAAATTTATCCGCTTTCAAATCGGATATAGAGCCTAAGTATGGCGATAAGATTTTTACACTGTCGACTTGCAGCTACGAATTTGACGATGCGAGATTTGTACTGAGCGGAAAGCTGACAAAAATTAAATAAATATGTAATAGAGGCTGTATTCATAGGTGTGAGTACGGCCTTTAAAATTTTTATCTACGGCTTGACCGAAAATTTTAAAAGTGATACTATAATATAAAACCTATTAAATGAGTAGGAATAAAGGATAAAATAAAGAGGGCATTATGGATATATTAAATGAAGTAAAGAAAATACATGAAAAATTAGTGGAACTCAGAAGAGATTTTCATCTGCATCCTGAGTTGAGTATGGAAGAGCATCGTACAGCCAAAAGAATAGAAGAAGAACTTGATAAGCTCGGTATAGAGCATTATAGAAGCGCAGGAACAGGAGTGGTAGGCCTTATAAGAGGAGAGGCCGCCTCACAGCCTGCAAAGAATACGGGAGCAGATGAATCCGAAAGTAATGTCGGTCATCAAAACAGTACCAGAGAAGCCAAGGACAGGGTGGTTGCCCTCAGAGCCGATATAGATGCACTTCCTATACTTGAAAGAGATGACAGAGCATATTGCTCCGAGAATAAAGGTGTTATGCACGCCTGCGGACATGATTTACATAATGCGTCATTACTTGGAGCGGCAATAGTACTTGCAAATAATAAAGACAAGTTTGCCGGTACGGTAAAGCTTATATTCCAGCCGGGAGAAGAGATAGGTGCAGGCGCACAGGAGATGATAAAAAACGGTGAAGTAAAGGGAGTTGAAAGAATATTCGGACTCCATGTGGCTCCTGATTTAAGATGCGGTCAGGTAGGTGTTACAACAGCTATAAACAATGCTGCGGTTGATCACTTTCGAATAGAGATAGAGGGTAAGGCTACTCATGTATCCACACCTCAGCTTGGTATAGACGCACTTCATATTGCGGCACAGACGGTGGTGGCACTTCAGGCACTTGTTACAAGGACAACATCTCCTATAGATCCTGTAGTAATAGGGATAGGAATATTGAACTCCGGAACTTCTTACAATATAGTTTCAGGCAGCGGCGTAATAGAGGGTACAACAAGGACTACATCAGCCAAAACAAGGCAGGATGTAAGAAATAAGATAACGAAGACGGCACAAAATATTGCGGAAATTTATGGTGGAAGTGCTAAGGTTATTTGGACAGATTATACATCCGCATTGATAAATGACGAGAGAGCAAGTGAAGAAGTAAGAGAAGTTGTAAGAGATATCTTAGGTGATGAGGCCATAAAGACAAGGCCGATATCACTTGGCGGTGACAATTTTGCCGAGTTTATACTTGAAGTACCGGGAGCATACGCATATCTTGGTACATCTAATGAGGATAAGCCGAATACCTTGATTCAAATTCACAATGAAGGCTTTGATATTGATGAGAATGCACTTGATATAGGCGCGGCACTCTATGCCGAGTATGCTATAAAGTGGCTGAATGCAGATTTTAACTGATAAACAGGTGATATAGTATACAGTTTTGGTATTATTTCAAGAAAATAATACATATTAAGTAATACTTACGAAAATATGACATATTTGTGACATCATTGACATTTCCTTTTTCAATCACTATAATTCAAAAGATTAGCGATTGTATTAAAGGAGAGATTTTATGCCAAGAATTACATCGTTTCTTAAATCCATTTGTGGTAGGATTATGTCAATACCTATGAGAATCACAAAAAGGATGTATCGATACATGGCGTTGCTCACTATAGGAGGTGCTATAATAAGTGTCGTTGCATTTTCAAGTAACGGATTTGCAGGAAGCGGAAAGAATGCGGTCAGTGC
>CAUQKD010000047.1:0-11937 GCA_963518365.1 uncultured Lachnoanaerobaculum sp.
AATACCTGAAGTGTCAAACAAAAGCATAGAAGCAAGGTTGTTATCAATATCCCTATATATCGGTTCAGTTATATCAACAAGCTTATCAAAAACATATTGTAAGTCCAATAAAAAATCCTGCTTAAAACGAGTTATTTTAGAGGCATCAGGAACTTTGGTAAAGCTGCAGAATTCTCTAAGATGTCTGGAATAATGACGGAAGACCGGTAAAAGAGAATCAGTAGGAATAGAAAACAGGCGTTGAATGATTAAAGCCCAAAGCATAGCAGTCAAAGGATATTTTCGATTTCTACCTGTGGCTGCATAATAATGATTGTAAAAAGAAAACGGAATAATTTCATCAAGGTCAATGTGATTTTCGAGCAGGGTAAGAAAATGAGGTTTGTCAGATTCAAAAATATCTTTACAATCTTCAAAAATATCTGCCAAAGAGAGTTGTTTTTGTGGTATCATAGTAATGTCTCCTTTCGGGATGTGGTTTATGTTTGTTGCAACTCCATTATATCACAAACCGTGAGGAGATTTTTATATTCAGTAATAAAAAAGTGTCGTATTTATACGGCTTTTGGCGTTTCGCAAACGCCTAATAGTTTGCCAAAATGAAAGGAGATTTTATTAAATGAGTTTAATAAGTTCATATCATACAGATGATAATTAAGGCTACGGAATGGCAATATGGGGTGTGAGATCTGTAGATATATCGGATGAAGCACAAGCAAAGAGTATAATATTTTTAATTTTATATTAAGATGGATAAGGCAATATTGACAATATATATATATAAATATATAATCGTTGCATAAAGTTTTGAGAAGAGAGATATTGTATCTGAGTCCTTTATATGTGAAAAGTTGGTATTGTGTAAGTAAGGACAAAATAAAAGTTCAAAGTATATAATTGTATTCTATAGTTTTATAAACTATTAGAAAATATATTTTTTAGCTGTATCACTTTCTTTTTCATAGATATCTCAGCGGTGACTTGTTTTAGTGACTAAGTGAGATATATGTATGATAAGTATGACGGGTAGGGCTGAAAGGAGTATTTATGAAGAAACTATTTCTATTGACAGCAGCTTTTTCTGCGTTTATGTGCTTTAATGCATTTGCTTTTACGTCAAGCAATCCTGATGTCACAATAAAAAGTGGGTATACGGGAAGGACTTACACTTGGACCTCACCGCTTGGAACAGAGATAACCATGCCGGTTATTACGAAAGATGCTGTTCTAAGTATGAATGTGGGCGATTCAAAGTATATGCAGACATATTTCTATGATCCTTCGGGAGCAATTAATAAAGAAAATAATATTATTATGTTTAACTATAAGAATTCGGCTTTTTCAGCTCCTACATTGGCTCTGGAAAGAGCAACGGAGTATTCACCACTTACAATAAGTAATTATAGTATTGGTGACCCTATATTACAAAGAAGCAGATATAAAGCATATACCGGACAGGATGTTATAATATCTTTTTCTAAGGATACAGGTAGAAATGCTGCACTCCCATATGATTTTGAGGGAAGCTACTTCAATGAAAAAAATGCAAATAGAGTAGGTTACTTTTATGTAGATATGGGTTCATCTGCAAATACATCATCTCAGGGTTGGGAAAACACTGATAGAGGATGGAAGTATAAAGAATCTAATGGAAGCTATGTAACTAATACATGGAAGCAGGTTGACGGCATATGGTACTTCTTTGACGGAGATGGATATATTGCTACAAACTGGAGACAGATAAACGGAGTATGGTACTTCTTTAATGCAAGCGGAGCAATGGTTACAGGTTGGGTACAGTCAGGAAACGATTGGTACTATATGAGCCCGTCAGGAGCAATGCTAAGCAATACCACTACTGCAGACGGCTACAAACTTGACGCTTCAGGAAGGTGGATAAAATAATTCGATATTGTATATATTGAGACATAATATAAATTTATTAGGAGCAGAGGAATGAAAGTTTTCTCTGCTCTTTTGATAAAAAAGGAATTTGAACCGTTTATTGATTCAAATCCCTTTCTACATTTAAGTTGGATGATTACTTTTACCCAATGGCTACCCGATAGTACCTTAATTTATCTGTATCTTTGTAGAAGTAGAATTGAATTAAGGTAAGCTTAAGTTAATAATTATATCCTTCGGGATACAAGCTTATGATAGTATCAATAAAATTTTTTATAATCGCTCTATTATCAGAAGCATGGGTATATAAGGCGCAGGGAATAACTTCTTTACAGTCAAAAGGAATCCATACAAATTCACCGGTATGATCGTTTAGGAAGCCCGGAGATAATACAAGAGCTCTGCCTGCAGCTACGTTTGTAAGAGATGTATCATGGTCATGGCTGTTGAAATACTCACAATGTGATTGTTCTACAACACGTTGTTGTACACGACGAAGAGGAGCCCCGGAAGGACCGCCAACCATAAGAGTTCTGCCGGATAAGTCGGATGAAACAATCATATCCTTAGAAGAAAGAGCATCATCTTTACGGCAGACGAGATATATTCTGCTGTCAAAAAGATGATATTTTTTAATATCAGGAATACGAACCATATTTTGTTCTACAGCAAAAAGAATGTCCTGTTCTCTATTTAGGAACGAATCTATACAATGATACCAATCAAATGTTGGAGAAACAGATATACCGGGATCGTCAGCCATAATAGTGCGTATTGCTTCAGGGAGAAAATATATGGCGGAACGGATAGGCATAGCAATTCTAATATCTTCACGGTATTTTGAAGAGAAATTTTGTCCTTGCCATATTGCAAGATTGAGTTCCGTTTTAATATTTTTTAATGATGTAATAAATTGGGTTCCAGCAGGTGTGAGAACGGCACCCTTTCCTGAACGCTCAAAAATTTTAAATCCGATTTCAGACTCTGCAGAATTTATTTGATAAGTCATTGTGGGCTGAGAAATATATAAATTTTCGGCAGCTCTGTTAAAGTTCAATGTTTGAGCCAATTCCAATATATAATCTATTTGTTTTGTAGTCATACAATCTCCTCATATAATTTAATAATTAAATCAATAATTCATATTTTTAATTGGATATATAGATTATACAGCGCTAATATATACATTGTAAATAACAGTTGCAATATGTAAGGAGAATTTTAAATGAAATATGATAAGGGATATGTATATAAGTTAATGAATGAGGGTGGACCGACTGATGTAAGGGAAGATTATTTTCAAGAAGCGGTTCAAGAAATGATGAGATCAAGAACTTTATGTGCAAAAGCAAATGCCTGTATGCCTGATGATGAAAAATACATGAAATATTTAGAGGAACTGTTTGGTAGAGAGCTCAATGATGTTCGTATATTGACACCTTTTATGTTTGAAGATGGTGTAATGGCGGCTCCGGGGCTTAAGATTGCAACTATAAATCATGATATGTATGAGAGGCATACAAAATATACATACGGAAAAGTGTTAATAAAAAAGAATGCATGGATAGGTATGGGAGTTACTATTTGTCCCGGGGTAACTATAGGTGAAAATGCAGTAGTCGGTGCCGGAGCTGTAGTTACTAAGGATGTACCGGATAATGCTGTTGTCGGAGGTGTGCCGGCAAAAGTAATCAAAATATTGGATTCGAAGGAGTAAAGAGAATATGGAAAGAATAAATTTAAATAACGGAATAAAATGCCCGACAATAGGAATCGGAACATATACACTTGCACCTGAGGATGCACAAAACAGTGTTAGAGAAGCGTTAAAGATGGGGTATTCACTTATAGATACAGCCAATGCATATGTAAATGAAAGAGCAGTCGGAAGAGGTATAAAGGAAAGCGGAGCAAATAGAGATAATATTTTCCTTTCTACAAAGTTGTGGCCGACTGAATATGAGAATGACAATGCAGTTGATGAGACTCTTGAACGTTTGGGAGTTGATTATGTAGATCTTCTGTTTATTCATCAGCCTGCCGGTAATTGGCTTTCCGGCTATAGACAGCTTGAGAAGGCATATAAAGAGGGAAAGGCAAAATCAATCGGTATATCAAACTTTGAGGGGAAGTATATAGCCGAACTTGAAAAGAAGTGGGACATTGTCCCACAGTTTGTTCAAGTAGAGGCACACCCGTATTTTACTCAAAAAGAGCTTAGAAAAACTTTGGACAAATATGGTATAAAGTTGATGGCTTGGTATCCGCTTGGACATGGCGATAAATCACTTATTGAAGAACCTGTTTTTAAGGAACTTGGAAAAAAATACGGTAAGACTTCTGTACAAATTATTTTAAGATGGCATACACAGATGGGATTTGTGGTAATACCCGGCAGCAGGAATGAAGCCCATATAAAGGATAATATTGATATATTTGACTTTGAACTTACAAAAGAAGAAATGGAAAGGATTGCAGAGCTTGATAAAAATTTGCGTTACCATTACCATACAGATGAACAAATGGATCATTTTGCAAAATGGCAACCTAAATATGAAGATAAATAAGCAAGTCTAATAAAAAGGGATTTGAACCGTTTATTGATTCAAATCCCTTCTATATTTAAGTATTACGATTATTCTTCCCCCAAGGCAGTCTTGTTGTGCCTGCATCTATTATTTTATCAAAGAAACTGTTCACATACTCCTTGCGCTTACTTAAATCAGTATTCGCCAATACCTTATCTACGAAACTGTTGAATTTATCTGCATTCTTGTTCACATCATTGACATATTCAAAACTTGTTCCTATACAGTTCCAGTTGAGTATATCATGCTGCAAAAAAGCAATATTATCGGCTTTTACAACCTTTATATTCTTTGTATTGTTAAAAATCATGCCCACCACACAAAATTCGGGAACTATCTTGATTATCTTATCTTTGATAGTATTCATTACATCGGTATTGATTACCTCATCACAGAGGTCGGGTCCGTCGTTATTATAGATTGCAGTGATTCTGTCTTTGAAAATTTCATCACACATTGCACAGGAATATATTGCAAGATTGCCTCCCTTACTGTGTCCTCCCACTATGAAGTCAGTATTCGGGTGATGTGAAATAACCTTCTTTAAAAAATCAAGTGCAAATTTCTGAGCAGGAATAACTGAAAAACTCATCATAAAGTCCTCTTTCCAAGCTACAATACTGTCATCGGTTCCTCTAAACGCAATATACATCAGGCTGTCGTCATACATAAATCCCGTTGAAGAAAATTGGTATTTTTTCTCATGGTAGAGATCTATATAATCAACTATCATAACCTTACCAAATCTTTCTGAGGTTGAAAGAGAATTTAAAAAATCTGTACCTATTGCACTCATATAACCGTAGTGGTAGTTATGATCAATCAGGTATTTACAGGCGTCTGAAATAGTAATACCTGTTGAATTTATATTATTCTGCAAGTCTTTTAAGTCAATATAGGAGAATAATGAAAAAACCGCATTATCAAGTTCATTAAAAGGAGAAACATCAAAAGACAAATCCCCACGCCATTTAATATAGTCAATTATATTTGCCATTATAACCTCCTGTGTCGTTATTGCAAGGGAAATCATATATAAGAATACAATAATATAAAAATACATGATTGTAAACACATATAGTATAAGTAATAAAGAAAGATAACTATTTTCATGAAAGTGTGGTATACTGATTCCATAGACACATTGATTACATATTTGGGTAAAAACATTATATATCCAAAATAAAAAATTAAGTTAAAAGTTATTGTATAGATAAATAATAATAAAGTTAGAATATTATAACCTGAGATTATGGTTGAGTTATAAATAATTTTTAGAGTATAATAGGAAACATATTTAGATATCTGAAAACTTTTGTACTTGGAAATAAGGATGATATGACTGATGACAGAGAGAGTTCAACCTATATAAATATAAATGTACTTTTGAGAGGAGTCTCATTTGTAGTATCTACAGTATTTTATATTTTAGTATCAATATACAACGGTGAGGATATAAACAGATATATCTTTATGGGTATGTCTATATCCTGTGCGCTTAGCTGCTGGCTGTATAAAAGAGTTTGTGAGAATATAGTACATTTCAGAGTGATGTTCGGCTTGGAGGTATTTGCATACGGTATCTTTATATTCTTAAGCGGGGGGTTTAACAGCCCGTATCTGTGGTATGAGGTGAACTGTATACTTTTACTGGTAGCCTTTGACAAAAATATAGTTATAACATTTATAGCCTGTATATGGTGTTGGATTTGTGCTTTTTGGGGAAAGAGCATAGAAAATTCTGCATATCAGGAAATCAACATTGTTGTGGGAGTGATGATGTTGATGTGCGAGTTTTATATTGTGCGAATTTATATAAAATGTATTGACGAACAAAAGGAAAAGTCGGAAAGGCTCAATATAGAGCTGCAAAAAGAAAAGGAACTAAGTAACTATGCGTTTACCATGCTGTCGGAGTTAAGTGAGAGCTTCGGACTTTTTGCAATGACGGATCCTAAAAAGATCATGGAAAAACTTTCTCTGACATTAAAAAAGGATAAGATGTATTCAGAGTTTATTCTCATAAAGTTTGAGCGTGATGATGTGCCTGAAATCATAGAAAGTAACGGTATGGATGAAAGTACATATGATGATATTTTATTTAAAATAAGGGATTGGAATGAAAAAGTAAGCAAACCGGTAAGTGAGGACAGTAAAGATATATTCTATATGGATTCGGGAGAAGACAGTTATGAGGTGACAGTTTTCGGTGAGAGTGCATATATAAGCGGTGTGCTGGTGAGAAAGGTAGCGGATACTTCAAAGGAAGTAAAAGACTTTTATTTACATCTTATAAAGACCGTTTTCAACAACTTGGATATGTATTCTCAGATAGAAAGGTTCGTTGCGGTAGAGGAGCAGAATCGTATTGCAAATGAGATTCATGATACTGTAATACAGAAGCTCTTCGGAATTGCCTGCAGAATGCTTTTATTGGAAAGTAAGATAAAAAACAGAGAAAATTATGTAGAAGAAATAAACATACTCAGAACTTCCATAGAGAGTACTATGACGGAGTTGCGTGAAAGTATCTACGGCAAAAGGTTCAAAGACAATCTGAATACTTTCATTCACACTACATATGCATATATGGAAGAAGTGGAGAGATTAAATGAAGTGAGTATAGATATTGATTTGGATGAGCAGGCGGATTACATAGCTGTTGCACAGAAGATAGCACTTTACAGAGTGGTATGTGAGGCGGTCAATAATGCTATAAAACATGGGCAGGCAAAGAATATAGATGTCAGATTAAAGTTAACCGACAATTCCATTGAACTGGTTGTTGAAGATGACGGATCGGGCTTTTCCAAAGATGATAAAGATTTCAATGAAGGCAACGGATTGAGAAATATGAGAAGTATAGCGGTTTTGCTCAAAGGATTTTTGAGCATAGTACAGCGTGAAAAAAATGGGGTTAGAGTAAAACTTAGTTTACCGAGATAAGGAGGCATATATGGTACTTGTTTTGGATGACCATCCTATTGCAAGACAGGGATTGGAATCTGTAATAAAACTGCACAGACCGGATGAAGAGACTGTGCAAGCCGGCACTGTAAAAGAAGCTATTGATTTGACTAAAGAAAAATCAATAGACAGTGTGTTTGTAGACTTGAATCTGCACAATGAAAGCGGATTTGATTTTTTGGAGTGGATACAGAGTCAGAACAAAAATATAAAAACCTTTGTTATAACATCATCCTCAAGTGAGAGTGATTTTGTAAAAGCCAAGAACATGGGAATAGATGCGTATATACTTAAGGATGCTTTTATAGATGATATAATGTACAGCTTAAGAGTGGTGGACAGAGGAGGAAAATTCTATTCATCAGATTTGATGGCAAATGTCGGAAACACTTCTGAAGATGACAAAAGAATTGATACATTGACAAGGAGAGAACTTGAAGTGGCATTGCTTTTGCGAGAGGGATATGCCAATGCAAAGATTGCAAATAAATTGTCGATATCGGAAGGTACGGTAAAGAAGCATATTTCAAATATATTCAGCAAGTTGGAGATATATAACAGAACCGAAGTTTTGGTATTTGTTGAAAAACATATTGAAAGATTTCAAACAATATTAAATTCTTAAGTGATAAACTTGAGATTTTAAAATATATTTTAGGAGAAGAGTGGATATGCATAAGAAATTTTTTTCAGTGAAGTCTTGTATTTTCGGGGCTTTATTCATCGGATTGGTTGCAATAGGTACAGGCTATGCAAGCTGGAATTCAAGTATCAGTGCGCAGGCTAATCTTACAAGCGGTACTATGGATGTGGAATTCGGTAAGAGCGGTGAGAAGTATTCTGCAAGCATTACAGATACAAACGGCAATGTGGAGACTCCTGTTTTGGCACAGTTTAGTCCCACAGATAAGGAACTTGAAATATCTTTTGATGAGGGACTGCCTGTCAATGCTTTACTTGAGGGTAAGTTACTGAGATTGGATTTTCAAATAACACCTACTGAGGGCAGCAGTGTAAATAAATTAAATTATACAAAGCTTGATTTGTCAAAGGCCGGAGAAAATGTGGAGTTGCAGGCGGACAGTGCCGTTCTTGTATACAACGGCGTCAGCTATACACTTGGAGAAAATGAATCTTTATATACACAGCCGCTTCAGTTTGAGTTGTATGAGACTTTGAGTAAGGAAGATAAGGATGAGAGTATCGGTCAGATTTATTTAAGGCTTAGCGATGACAGTGCAAATATGATTAAGGATTTACCTGCAAAGCTTGATATAGATGCATCTAATCTTGAAGAGCTTGGGGATGATACCTTAAGTGTACGAAACGGTGTGGTGGTTAAGTACTCACTTGAAATTCCTTATGATGTATTTCAAGCAGGTTCCAAAGTAAATAAGAGTGTAAAATAGGAGGCAATATGAAAAAAACGGTATTAGCCGTATTGGTAGCGGTTATGGCAATGACATCAGTAATAACGGCGTTTGCATACTGGAAATCAGGGCTGAAGGTAAAGGCAAATATTCCGGTTGTATATGATGTGGATATAGAGGTGAGCGGTGATGTGAAGGGTCAGGAAAAGGTTGGTGTACCGGATCAGGGAGATATTACTATAAGACCCGATCAAGGCAAAAAATCAAGTTCTGAAAGTGCACAGGAAGAATCGACTCCAAATGAAAGTATACAAAATAATCCAAGTATTGAAGAAACAGTAAAGAAAGAAAGTATAATGGAGACAAAGAATAATACTGAAAGCAAGGCGGAAGCGGATACGGACAATGAGGAAGTTAAGCGCTGAAAACAGGTATACCGTATATGCAAGTCTGCTTTTAATATGTGTTATAATACCGGCTTTGCCATATATTAAAGGAAGACTTAACACATTGCCTTTAGCCATGTCACTGTATTGGTGTGTGCTTATAGGCATCATATTTTTCATATTGCCGCGTCTTTATATTATACATAAGGGAGATAAGGATCTGACAGGGTACGGTATTTCAGGCGGAATAATATTTATAGCGATACAATTTGTGCCTGCGGTATTTATGAAAAAGCTTGCTTCAAGTCCGTATGATATATCGGTATTTGGAATACTTTTTAATATGATTACCGTATTACCGCAGATTGTGGCGAGAGAGGTGATAAGGCAATATTCTTTTGCCGCGGTATATAAGACCTGCAAATATAAAAGAGCGGCAACTGTTATTATAACGGTTATATTTTGCTTGGTAGAGATTAACTTTGGAGGTTTAACGGCAGCAAAGAGTACTAAGGATATTTTTATATACAGTGTACAGACGATATTTCCCATAATAACAAAGAATGTTTTGGTGTCTTTGCTTGTATTTTACGGAGGGGTATTACCCGGTGTAATATATTTGGGTATAATACAGATTTTTCAGAGATGTTTTCCAGTGTTGCCTGAACTTCCTTGGCTTTTGGAAGGGTCTATCGGTATTGCATTTCCTATAATATATTCAATGTTTGCGGTTGACCATGTATTTTCCGGAGACAGGTATGAGAGTAAAGGCAGGAAAGTGGATATAAAAGGTTTGGTATCACTTATGTTTGCTACATTATTTGTATGGTTTTGTGTGGGTGTATTCCCTATATATCCTAAAGCGATACTTACAGGAAGTATGGAACCGCTTATAATGCCGGGAGATATGGTACTGATAAAAAAGATAGATAAAGAAGAAGAGATAAGCGTGCTTAGAGAAGGCGAGATTATCTGCTTTAAAAGAGATGATATAACTATAGTTCACAGGATAGAAAAAGTTTTACAGGATAAGGCGGATAATATAAGCTTTCAGACTAAAGGGGACAATAATAATGCAGTTGATGAGAGGAAGGTGGAGCCTAACGATATCAGAGGTGTCGTTATAAAGGTGATTCCGAAGGTAGGCTTACCGGGGCTGCTTTTAAGATTACAGAATAAAATTCCTGAAGGAGTTGTGGACAAATAATGAAGGTTGTAAAAGGCAAAGGAGCCGACACTGAAAATAAATACTTTATTAAACTGACAAAAGAGGCAAGGATATTTTTATATGCAACAGGTTTGATACTTTTGGCAGCAAGTATAGCGGCGCTGTTTATAAAGCTCAGGCCGCATACACAGACAAAAGAGATGAGTGTAAATAATTATAATATTACCACTCAGGCATCCTATAAGGTGCATCTGCAAAAGAATGATATCTTTGACGGAGATTTTTTGGAAGAGGGCAGAGTTTATCCGAGTGCGATTACAGATACTGTAAGTATTGATTTTAACTCTGAAATTATTTTGACAAATGCCGTCAATTTATCCGGAGACTACACTATAAGTGCGGTATTGCAGGGCTATCAGGCAGGTGACGGCGACGAAAAGAGTATAATATATGAAAAGGTATATCCGCTTGCAGACGGTAAGACAGATGAGAATGTGACCGACGATGTTAAGATAGATAAGAGTCTTGATATAGACAGGATGACTTACAAAAACTATGCACAGGAGATAGAGGGCAAGCTTGGAGGTGAAACCGAAAAGGACTTTTATATACTCTTTAGCGGTAAGTACAACATAGACAGTGAGGAAAAGGAATTTTCTTATAAGGTGGATATTCCTATTTCAAATGACAAGTTCTATCAGATAAAAAAGGATGATGTAAGTAGTGATAAGGGAGATATAACGGAAACTACTACAGTAAGTTCAAAGGCAGGATTCAGAGAGTATGTGGTATATATACTTTTGATCATTGTATCGGCTGCGATATTGGCATTTGTGAGATTTTTCAGTGTCGAGGCTGTAGGAGAAGAGTTAAAGCTTAAAAAACTTATGCAGTTTATGAGAAAATACGGCAGCAGGATGATATGCATTGATACTTTACCTGCATTTGGAGAAAGGCCTCTTATAAAAATAAAGAGTATAGTCGATATAGTGGAACTTTCAGATGAGATAAAAGAACCGATATTTTATGTTGAGGGCGAGAATAATCTGCCTAAGGACGACAAAATATATATATTTGCAAAGCAGTATGTATATATTTTTGAAATGAAGGTAAATAAGTAGTACTACCGACTACTACTTTAGTGGTAGTCGGATTATAACCGGAGTATGTTTTAATTATTTATTAAATGAGATAGAATAATCTCATAAGGAAAACTAAGATTAGTTTTAAAGTTGAATATCATGATTAACAACATAATTTTATGATTCAGGAGGAAGATATGAAGCGTTCAAGAAGAAATACTTTAGTTGGTGGAATAATGGCATTAGGATTGGTGTTGGCAGGTACAGGATATGCTTATTGGACCGATTCACTTAATGTAACAACTAAGGCAACAACGGGTGATTTTGGAGTTAAATTCGTAGATTTAGGATTATACGGACAGTACTCAGATGAGACTATGAAGGGTGCAGGTTGGTCTATAGTAGACGGTATCGGTGACAATTCATATGTTGGTGATCAGTTCTTCTTAAGAGGAGCAAGTGATTACAACA
>CAUQKD010000048.1:0-11885 GCA_963518365.1 uncultured Lachnoanaerobaculum sp.
GTCAAGACAATATTGTTGTTTATAATTTTTTCAATGATCATCGCACCACCATAAACATAAAATAATAAAAAGACCAAATAAACCGTACAAATACGGTCATTCGGTCTTGCCTGCGTCTCAGTAACAATCCTAAATATAAAATCTTATGAAGAAATCCTAACATATTTCTTAAGCAATGGCAATTGGCAGAATACCAGAAGAAAAAGCGGGAAATTGGGCAAAATAAATAAAAGGGAGGGAAGATTGTTGAAGAGTTAATTATAGTTATGATAGATGAAGGTAAAGTAAATAAAGGAGTATTATAATATATCTTTTAGAAAAATATAAGTTGTATTATATAAAAGGTATAAATATAAAAATAACGGATGATATAAGTGCAAAACTAATAATAAATATATAAATAAGGATGAATAGTAGAATATAAATCACGGATTAAGTGTTAAGATTTTATCTCAAATATAAATATCAGTATAATAAAATACTTTTTTAATACAACTTATAAAGATAAAAAAGATGTATTATATTGCTAACGGGTATTGCTTGTACTAATATAAAAACATAATAATTCGTAAAATTTTAGGAGGAAAAATGAAAAAAGCAATTAAAAAGATTGTTGCGTTAGGTATGGTAGCGGCCATGGCATTCCCGCTGGCAGCATGTGGAAACGGTGACGGAGGAAATGCAAGCAGCAGTGCAGGTGAGGCTGCAAATGCCGGAAAGACTGTTGATAACAAAGATATAAAAATCGGAGTATCAATATGGTCATCAACTGATGTACTCGGATCTCAGTGTAAGAGGATACTTGATGAGGCCGCAGATGCTTTAGGAGTGCAGATACAGTATGTAGATCAGGGACATGTTTCAGAAAAGGTTACATCTTCTGTAGAACAACTTGTTGCAGCAGGATGTCAGGGAATAATAATATGCAATTCTTCAGACACGGAGATGACATCGGCAATAAAGACCGCAAATGATAACAAAGTGTACCTTTCACAGTTTTTTAGAATTATAGATAAGGATAAGAGTGCCGATATTTATAAGTTGGCAACGGATTCACCTTATTATATCGGAGCGGTTCATGAAAATGAACCTGAAAACGGAGAGAAGTTGGTTAATATATTACTCGATAAGGGGGATAGAGATATCGGACTTATAGGATGGGAGCAAGGAGATGCCACATGGCTCGGCAGATGGGAAGGTTACAAAAACGGAGTAGAAAAGTGGAATAAAGATCATCCTGATGATCAGGCAAAACTGTCTGAACCGCAGTACGCAGGAACATCTTCCGAAGGCGGATCAAAGGCGGCGGAAGCACTTATGGCGGCAGATCCGAGTCTGGATGCTCTTATACCTGCCGGCGGCGGAGGAGATCCTTTGCAGGGAGCAATAGCAGCGGTAGAACGAGCAGGTAAGACAGCAGATATAGATATAGTATCAACAGATTTTTTGCCTGATTTAGGGGAGAGACTGAAGAACGGTTCTATGGCAGGAGAATCAGGTGGACATTATTGCGATCCTTTATTCTCGTTTATGATGGTTTATAATGCAATAAAGGGAAATTATACAGGTATTGAGGGCAAGTTTGAGGACGTTCAATTCCCATATCTATATGTTTCATCACCGGAAGACTATGCGGATTATGAAAAGTACTTTGTAGACAAACTTCCATATACTAAAGATGAACTTGTAAGTATGTCACAGCTTAGTTTGGATGATTTAAAACAAGCCGCATCAAAGCTTTCAATCCAAGATGCTATGGAAAGATCGAAGTAGGTTTTAAAAGTTAAATTAAGTTTATAGTGTTGTATTTTAAGTTAGATTATGGCTGCTGTAGTTTAAATACAGCAGCTATTTTAAAAGTTAAGAAGAGGATTGTAGGATGGATCTTATTACATCAATAAAAAATAAAAAAACAGTGTCTGCAAAGACCTTGGGATATATTATACTTGTTTTTCTGGTAATACTGTCATGGACGGTATTCAAGATTCTGACACCTGAAAATTTCGGATCGGCTGATAATTTACTGAGTTATTTTCAAGCAAGTCTTATAGCAACAACAGGTGTGGTAGGTTTTTATTTTGTTATGGTAATGGGCATGTTTGACTTCTCAATAGGCGCTAACATTATGCTTTCCGCAATAGTGGGAAGTGTATTCGCTCAAAGGTTTGGGCTGGGGTATGCAGGACTGATATCAGGTTGTATCGTTACAGGTACGATAGTAGGTCTTTTAAACGGCTTTTTATATGTAAAGCTGAGGATACCGTCAATGATTGTAACTACCGGGTTGGCACTTATATATGAGTCTGTTACAAATTATATTGCAGGCGGAGTAGAGCAAACCTTAGCATCCGAACTTAGAATTTTCGGTAGGATGCCGGGAGACATCATATTGGCATTGATTGCTTTTGCAATAGCCTATCTGATACTCAACTATACAAAGATAGGAACTTATACATATGCAATAGGAAGCAATGAGTTTGTAGCTAAAAATATGGGTATAGATGTAAGGAAATATAAGGTATTGGCATTTGTCATATCAGGTGCCTTTTTGGGGATCATGTCAATACTTACTATAAGTTACGGTTCATCAATGGTGGCTGTAACGGGAATGGCATCTATGAGCAGAAACTTTATACCTACTATGGGATGTTTTTTCGGATTAGCCTTTAAAAAGTATGGAATGCCTTTGCAAGCTATTATTATAGGTGAGTTTGTAATAAATATAATATTTTTCGGATTTATCGCATTAGGCGCACCGACAGCCATACAAGATGTTATTACAGGTATTACATTGTTGATTATAATAACACTGACAACGAAAGTGAACAAAGGCGATATAGTTAAGTGATACTTTTGTTAGATATTTTCAAAGGGAGATAAGATGGGTGAAGTAAGATTAAGAATTGAACATCTATGTAAAACTTTCGGCATTACAAAGGCTGTTGCAGATGTTTCATTTAATATAAATAAAGGTGAAGTACATGCACTGATAGGTGAAAACGGATCGGGTAAGTCAACACTTACAAATATGCTTACCGGAATTTATACAATTGACAGCGGTAAGTTTATTTTGGACGGAAAGGAAGTACATCCCGGAAATCAAGTTGAGGCAAACAAAGAAGGTATTTCAATTATAGTGCAGGAGTTAGGAACACTGTCAGGACTTACCGTCGCTGAAAATATTTTTTTGGGACATGAAGACAAATTCACAAGATTTGGAATTAAAAATACAAATTTGATGAATAAGATGGCAACAGAACTTTTAAAAAAATATGGTTTTGAGAGAATTAAGGCAGGTGAAATAATAGACCGGTACAATTTTGAAGACAGAAAATTGATAGAAATTGTAAAAGCAACATATTTTGATCCTAAAATAGTTGTGATAGATGAAACTACAACAGCACTCTCAAATGAAGGAAGACATGAATTGTATAAACATATGGACAGAATAAAAAAATCCGGAAATACAGTAATATTTATATCACATGACTTACTGGAAATTCTGGAAAAATCTGATACTGTTACAGTGCTTAGAGACGGTATTTACATCGATACAGTATCATCAAAGGATATAGATGAAGAAGGGCTTAGAAAACTGATGGTCGGTAGAGAGCTGGAAGGGGACTATTACAGAAAACAATTTGGTGAGTCTGTTAAAGATGAAGTAGTGCTTTCAGTAAAGAACGTATCTGTGCCGGGACTTTTGGAGGATATAAGCTTTGATTTACATAAAGGAGAGATTTTGGGCTTTGGCGGACTGTCCGAGTCAGGAATGCATGAGATAGGGAAAGCAATTTTTGGAGCTTCATATGACAGAAGAGGAGATGTTGTAACTTCTGACGGAACACATATAAATGATATACCTACAGCTATAGCAAATTCCATAGCGTATACATCAAAGGATAGGGATAATGAGTCTGTAGTTATGAATGAGTCTATCAGAGATAATATCTGTTTACCTTCACTTGACAAGCTTACACTAAAATGGAAATTTTTGTCTGATAAAGCAATGAATAATTTTGCAAATGATTATGCAAAGAAAATGTCTGTAAAAATGGTAAATGTTGACCAGTTTGTTTCGGACTTATCCGGAGGAAATAAACAGAAGGTGGTACTTGCCAGATGGATCGGCAAGGATTCAGATATAGTTGTACTTGATTCGCCGACAAGAGGAATAGATATAAAAGTAAAACAGGACATCTACAATCTTATGGGTCAAATGATAAAAAACGGTAAGTCCATTATTATGATTTCGGAAGAACTGATGGAACTTATCGGCATGTGTGACAGAATAATAATAATGAAAGATGGAAAAATTTCCGGAGAAATAGATAGAAGTGTAGAGATAGGTGAAAATACTCTTATTTCTATGATGGTCTAGGAGGGTATATGGATAAAAAGAATATTTTTCGCACTCTTTTACCTATAGTGGGGCTATGTGCTGTTTTTGTAATTTTCAATATTTTTACAAACTGGAGAATGGTATCGAATTTACCTTTAGTATTATCACAGGCCTATGTAGTTATGATTTCCGCTACAGGGGTGTTTTTCATCATGACTATGGGCGGACTTGATTTTTCGCAAGGCTCTATTTTGGGTTTATCTTCAATAGTAGTATGTATATTGTCAAAATATAATATACCTATAGCAATACTGGGAGGTATATTTACAGGCGCTATAATTGGCGGAGTAAACGGATATTTTTATGTAAATAGAAAGATACAGTCTTTTATTGTAACTATATGCACAATGTTTTTGCTTAGAGGCATAATAAAGTATTTGACAACCAACGCACCGGTTGCAGGAGTGGCAAGTTTGGTGAGTCTTGATACAATCGGATTAAAGATAGGTATTACAGTATTGGTAGTTGTAATGGCGTTTGTAGTATTTAGATTCACAAAATTCGGCAGATACTTAAAGGCTATAGGTGCAGGAGAGAAAGCGGCAATGTTTGCCGGAATACGAACTGATAAAATGAAATTTTTGGTATATGTACTTGCAGGTGCAATGACAGGATTTGCTGCTTTTATCAATGTTATAAAAGTGGGTTCCGTTACTTCATCAGGCGGAAATCAGTTGGAAACTCAAATTTTGATTGCGTTGGTACTCGGCGGCATGCCTATATCGGGCGGTGCAAAAGTAAAGTTTGAAAATATAATTATCGGTTCGCTTTTGTACATTGTTTTAAACAGCGGATTGACAATGATGGGATTTTCTACACAGATGATGCAACTGATACAGGGAGTTGTATTCTTAATATTTGTAGCGGTATTTGCGGACAGGAAGTCCATACAGGTTATAAAATAATATCTTGATAACAGTTGAATATATAAGGAGTAACAGATATGAAAAAAGTGTATTTTATAGTAGGTAGCCAAGATTTATATGGTAGAGAATGTTTAGATACTGTTGCAAAAGACAGTGGAGAAATGGTAAAATTTTTAAATGAGAAGCTTGGCAATATAGCCGAACTCGTATTATTGCCTATTGTTGAGACATCAGAGATTTGCATAGAAAACTTTAAAAAGGTGATGGTGGATGATGATTGTATAGGGGTGATTACATGGATGCATACGTTTTCACCTGCAAAGATGTGGATAAAGGGATTGTCACTGCTTAAAAAGCCGCTGTTACATTTGCATACACAACACAATGAGAGACTTCCGTATGACAGTATAGATATGGACTTTATGAATCTGAATCAATCTGCACATGGAGACAGAGAGTACGGATTCATACTTGCCAGAATGGGCATAGTACACGAAGTGGTTGCAGGTTATTATAAGCATGACAGGGTTATTGCACATATCAAAAGATTTATGGAAGTGGCAAAGGCTATAGATTTTTCAAGACATCTAAAGGTGGCAAGCTTTGGCAACAATATGCGTGAGGTTGCGGTAACGGATGGAGACAGAGTAGAAAGTCAAATAAAGTACGGATGGGAATGTAACTATTATGCACTTGGTGACTTGGTTGAAATAATACAGGGTGTAAGCGAAGATGAAACGGATAAAAAGATGGAAGAGTATTTGGAAAAATACACCCTAAAAACTGACAATATAAAGGCGGTTAGAGAACAGGCTAAGTATGAGGTAGGACTTGATAAATTCCTTGAAAAAAATAATATCGGCGCATTTACAGATACATTCCAGGACTTACATGGACTTAGACAGTTGCCGGGAATATCGGCACAAAATCTTATGGCAAGAGGCATAGGCTTTGCACCTGAAGGAGATTATAAGACAAGTGCGTTTTCAGCTGTGCTTATGAAAATGGCTGAAAACAGAAAAGGTGCAACAGGATTTATAGAGGATTACACATATGACTTAACTGAAAACGAAGAGCTTGAGTTGGCAAGCCATATGTTGGAGGTTCCACCTTCATTTGCAGCTACAAAACCTGAAATACAGGTTCTGCCTCTTGGAATAGGTGGAAAAGAAGATCCTGCCAGACTTGTATTTGACGGAGTGACAGGTGAAGGTATACAAGTGACAATGGTGGATATGGGAGACAGGTTTAGAATTATTTGCGCCGATATTGAACTTGTAAAACAGCCGTATACGATGCCTAAGTTGCCGGTGGCAAGAATTATGTACAGGCATAAGCCGAACTTTGAAATCGGCACGGCAGCTTGGTGCTATGCGGGTGGAGCTCATCACTCTGTGGTATCTACTGCACTTACAAGAGAAGACATTGCAATGTTTGCAAAGCTTACAAACAGTGAACTTATCACTATCGGTGATGATACAAAATTGTCACAGCTATAATAGGAGGGAATATGCTCGAAGAGTTAAAGAGAAAGGTATATGATGCAAATATGCTTTTACCGAAGTATGGTCTGGTTACATTCACCTGGGGAAATGTGTCCGGTATAGATGAAAGCGGAAAGTACTTTGTAATAAAGCCGAGCGGAATAGAGTATGACAGGCTTACACCTGAAGATATGGTTGTAATGGATCTTTACGGTAATCGTGTGGAGGGAAGATATAAGCCCTCATCTGATACAAAGACACATCTTATACTTTATCAAAACTTTAAAAATATAGGTGGGGTTGTGCATACACATTCACCTTATGCTACAGGTTTTGCACAGGCAGGAGTAGACATAGCTTGTATGGGTACAACACAATGTGACTATTTCTATGGAGATATACCATGTGTAAGACATCTTACAAGAGAAGAACTGGATGATGATTATGAGCTTAACACAGGTAAGGTGATAGTGGAAACATTCAGAGAAAGAAACATAAATCCTGAATATATACCGGGATGTATATGTCACAGTCATGGACCTTTTGCATGGGGAAAGGATGCATATACGGCGGTACATAATGCGGTAGTTATGGAAGAGGTGGCAAAGATGAATCTCTTTGCATTGACTATAAATAAAAATGCGGCTAAAGCACCGAAGTATTTACAGGATAAGCATTTTTTGAGAAAGCACGGCAAGAATGCCTACTATGGAAATTAGGGGGAATATGGACAGTAGACAGGTAATCGAAAGTGGAGATGTATTTTTAGGAATAGAGTTCGGATCTACAAGAATAAAATCGGTACTTATAGATGAAAGCGGAACAGTGCTTGGCATAGGTATTCATGGTTGGGAGAACAGATTTGTAGACGGTATATGGACATATCCGCAGGATGAGATACTTTTTGGACTTTCAAATTGTTATGCGAGCCTGAAAGCCGATATAAAAGATAAGTTCGGCATTACAATAAAGCAGATAAAGTATATGGGTATAAGTGCCATGATGCACGGGTATATGGCATTTGATAAAGATATGAAGCTTTTAGCACCTTTTCAAACATGGAGAAATTCAAATACTGAAAGGTCTGCAAAAGAATTAAGTGAGAGCTTTAAATTCAATATACCTCTTAGATGGACAATAGCACATCTTTATCAGAGGATGCTGGATAAAGAAGAGCATGTAAAGGATATTGATTTTGTGACAACATTATCATCATATATACACTATATGCTTACAGGTGAAAAGAACATAGGTATAGGAGATGCTTCAGGCATTTTTCCGATAGATTCCGTTACAAAAGAATATGATGAAACCATGCTCAGTATATTTGAAGAAAAAATTAAAAGTTACAATTTTTCATGGGAGATTAGAGATATACTTCCGAAGGTTATGGTGGCAGGAGAATGTGCCGGTATCCTTACAAAAGCAGGTGCAGATTTATTGGATAAGGATGGTGACTTGGCGGAGGGAAGTATACTGTGTCCTCCTGAGGGTGATGCAGGTACGGGAATGGTAGCAACCGACTCTATTAAGAAAGGTACCGGAAATATGTCGGCAGGAACAAGTATGTTTGCAATGCTTGTTCTTGATAAAAAGCTTGATAACTATTATGAAGAGATAGATATGGTAACCACCCCGAGTGGGGATCCGGTGGCAATGTCACATGCCAACAACGGTACCGGTGATCTGAATGCGTGGGTTGGATTGTTTAGAGAATTTACAAAGCTGTTTGGAATGAATATTTCCGACAATGAACTTTATGAGAAGTTATATACCAATTCTTTAAATGGAAGCAGTGACTGTGGCAACCTTATGTCATTCGGATACTTTTCAGGTGAGGGCATTACAAAGTTGAACGAAGGAAGGCCGTTATTTATAAGAAGTCCAAAAAGCGATTTTAATCTGGCAAACTTTATGAGGGCACATCTGTACAGCTCACTTACCGCTGTTAAGTTGGGGCTTGATATCCTTATAGAGAAAGAAAATGTAGTGATAAAGAAGATGATGGGTCATGGCGGATTCTTTAAAACAAAGGGAGTAGGACAAAGATATTTATCAGCTGCTATAAATGCTCCGGTAGAGGTACTTGACAATGCAGGTGAGGGAGGTGCATGGGGAATAGCACTCCTGTCGTTGTATGTAAAGTATGCCTCAAAGTATAAAGATTTGGATGAATTTTTAGATAAAAGAATCTTTGTAAAGAATTTGGGAAGTGAGATAATGGCAGATGAGAGGGATATAGAGGGATTTAAAGCTTTTGCACAGAGATATTTAGATACCATAGATGTCGAAAGGTTGAGTGTTGAAAGATTTGCTGAGTGATAAGAACAGTAATCTCAAGTATATGAAGGTGTATAATTGGGGTAAGACTATTATTATAAGCGGCGTTCTTAAGTATGGTGCGAAGTTTCCAAGTGAAAACGTTCTGATACGAAAGTTCGGATTCTCAAGAGAAACGATTAGAGGTGCACTTGAACATCTTGAAAACGAAGGACTGATAGAGAGAGTTCGAGGGAGCGGAACCTATGTATCTTTTAAGATGGAACAAAGTTCCAAAAAGAAAGTCGGATTGATTTTAAGTTATTTATCAGACTACTTTTTTCCAAGGCTATATGACGGTATAAAGTCTATTATGGATGAGGAAAATATACAGATCGAACTTGCTGTTACAAAAAACAGTTTGAATGAAGAAGCGCATTATCTTGAAAAGTTTTTGAATATGAATATATCCGGCATAATAGTGGAAGGTACAAAATCCTCATTTCCGAATCCGAATGTCAGACTGTATGAAAGACTTGTAAAAAAGAACATTCCGATTATATTTATTCACAACCACTATTCAAACCTTGATTTTGACAGCATAGAGATGAGTGATGCAAAATGCAGTTATGAGTTGACTAAATTGCTGTTGGAAAACGGTCACAGGAAAATCTGCGGTATTTTTAAATATGATGATATGCAGGGTATCGAGAGATATAAAGGATTTATGGAATGTATGGCAGATAATGACATTGCAATAGATGATGACTGTATCAGGTGGTACTCTACAAAGGATTTTGATTATAAATTCTCGAAATCAAGTTTGAATTCATTTTATAAAAAGACAAAGAATTGCACAGCTATGATTGCTTACAATGATGAGATTGCATATAAGTATGTGGATTTTTTGAATGCCAAGTCGGAGAAGTTTCTAAGCAATTTTTCGATGGTGTCATTTGATGATGCGGTACTTGGAGAGAAAGACTTTAAGATAATTTCAGGAGCACATCCGAAGGAAAAACTTGGAAGGCTGGCAGCAAGAAATATAATAAAAATGCTGAATGACAGTGACCGGATAAACCATAATTACTCACATAAGTTTCCGGTGATAATTAGTGACGGAAATTCGGTAAAGAAGGTGGATTGATTTTCAATCCGCCTTTTATAGTTTATATCATTAACTTTTACTGATGTCTATCATTCAATTATCGTATAATGCTTGGATCTGCAATGGCGGAAACTATATCTTCCAATAGTAAATCGGCCTTTTTATTATGTTTTATTATGTGGTTTTTCCATATTTGCCAATACTGAAGTTTTGATATAGAATAAATGTAGTTTTAGCGGTTATGAGCCGATACTTATTTTAACTTACGGAGGTCCTATGAATTACAAATTTCACTACAAGAATACAGCTTTTGAACTTTTTAAGCTGTCTTTTTTCTTTTTGTATTCCTCTTTGGCGGGAATTGTGAATATTATTTTTACAGTTGCGATGATTGCACTGATATATGCAAGGTGGGATGATGCTACAGACTTGCTTAGGGTGGTACTTGTAATAGCGGTACTTTTCTTTGTGTTGATTCAGCCCGTGATTATGTATAGCAGGGCAAGGAGAAATTCAAATGCACTAAAGGAGCTTAGCCTGGAATTTGGTGACAGAGGTATCGCCGTAGAGGTAGAGGGCAAGCGTGAGTATATAGATTGGAAGAAGATAAAAGCCGGTAAGAGATTTCCGCAGATGCTTATTATTTTTACAGACAATACAAACGGTTATATTCTTACAAAGAGGGTTGTAGGAGATAATTATAAGAAGGTGTTTGGAGATATATTAGAGAGAATAAGGCGATGAAGGTTAGAGTTTTACTTCTTGTTATGCTTTGTTTTGTCATATTTAATACCTCATGTGTAAGAAAGAAAATGTCGGCGGAGTATGTCTTTACCTATGCCGAAAATCATCCGAAGGATTACCCTACCACGCTTGGAGCTTTTGAATTTGCAAGTCTGGTCAAAGAAAAAAGCAAGGGCAGGATAATCATAAATGTGGTGTATGACGGAAAGCTTGGGGATGAGCTTAGTGTTATAAAGCAGATAAAGTTTGGCGGAATAGATTTTGCAAGAGCGTCCATATCACCTCTGTCAAATGAGATTCCTATACTAAATGTTTTACAGATGCCGTATCTTTACAGAGATGATGAACATATGTGGAATGTTTTATCAGGTGAGGTTGGAAAGGAAATTTTTGAGGATTTTGAAGGTTCAGGTATTGAGCCGCTGTCATTTTATACAGCAGGTGCCAGAAGCTTTTATAACAGTAAAAGACCTATAGAGGATATTTCGGATTTGTCGGGGCTTAAGATAAGAGTACAGCAGTCTGAACTTATGAAAGATATGGTGAAGATGCTTGGGGCTGAGCCTGTTGCTATGGAGTACGGGCAAGTATACGGTGCGCTTCAAAGAGGTGTAATAGACGGTGCGGAGAACAATACTCCGTCTTATATTTCGGCACTTCACTTTCAATATGCCGAGTATTATACTAAGGATGAGCATACCAGAGTGCCTGAAGTGCAGATTTGCTCAAAGGTCACATATGATAAACTCTCTAAGGAGGATAAAGACATTATAAAGGCGGCTGCTTTGGAGAGCAGCAGTTATGAGAGGAAAATATGGGATGAAAAGGAGAGGCTTTATGAAGATGAGCTGATTAAAAAGGGTGTTAAGATAAATACACTTTCAGCGAGTGAAAGAGAACATTTTAGGGAAGTCTTAAAGCCGCTTTATGAGAAGTATTGTAATGACTATATGGATTTGATAAATAAAATAAATGAAAAGTGAGGTAGCATATGCAAAAGTTTAATTATTATTCACCTACAA
>CAUQKD010000049.1:0-11741 GCA_963518365.1 uncultured Lachnoanaerobaculum sp.
GCATATATAGCATGTGAGCTCTCAGGAGCAGGGAGTATACCCTCTGTTCTTGCAAAGTACTCTGCAGCCTTGAATACATCGGTCTGGTTTACGGAAATTGCCTCCATATATCCGTCGTGGTAAAGCTGTGAAAGAGTGGAACTCATACCGTGGTATCTGAGACCGCCTGCATGGCTTGGGGAAGGAATGAAATCACTGCCAAGTGTATACATCTTTGCAAGAGGTGTCATCATACCTGTATCACAGAAGTCATAGGCAAATGTTCCTCTTGTAAAGCTTGGACATGATGCAGGCTCTACAGCGAGTATTCTTACATCGCTTTCTCCTCTGAGCTTATCACCCATAAACGGAGAGATAAGTCCGCCAAGGTTTGAACCGCCGCCTGCACAGCCTATAATGATATCAGGCTTGATATTGTATTTATAAAGTGCGGCCTTAGTCTCAAGTCCGATGATTGACTGGTGTAAAAGCACCTGATTTAATACACTTCCAAGTACATATTTGTAGCCCTCACTTGTGGTAGCCTTTTCTACGGCCTCTGAGATGGCACAGCCAAGGCTTCCTGTAGTTCCCGGATGCTTTTCTAGGATTTTTCTTCCTACTTCTGTCTCCATAGAAGGTGAAGGTGTTACTGAAGCGCCGTAGGTTCTCATTACCTCACGTCTAAAAGGTTTTTGCTCATAAGATACCTTAACCATGTATACCCTACAGTCAAGGTCAAAGTATGCACATGCCATAGACAGGGCGGTACCCCACTGTCCTGCACCTGTTTCAGTAGTAACTCCTTTAAGTCCCTGCTCTTTAGCATAGTAGGCTTGAGCTATAGCCGAGTTTAACTTATGGCTTCCGCTGGTATTGTTTCCTTCAAATTTGTAGTATATTTTGGCAGGTGTGCCGAGTTTTTTCTCAAGGCAGTATGCTCTGACAAGCGGAGCAGGTCTGTACATTCTGTAAAATGTTCTGATTTCTTCAGGTATCTCAAAAAATGCTGTAGTATCGTCAAGCTCCTGTTTTACAAGCTCGTTACAAAATACATGTGACAACTCGTCGGCAGTAACAGGCTTATGTGTTCCCGGATTTAAAAGCGGAGCCGGCTTGTTCTTCATATCGGCTCTCATATTGTACCAATACTTCGGCATCTCGCTTTCTTCCAAATAAATCTTGTAAGGTATCTCCATACACTCTCTCCTTTCAGCTAAATACTTGCCGCCGGCAAATATTATTTAGTAAAGTATACATTGATATAGTATTTAAGTCCAGTAGGGAATGAATAAGATTTCATAAAGTTTGTATATCGGGTATAAAAGTTATTGCGATATTAAGTATGTAAAGGTATTAGAAGATACTTACAAATATTATAGTAAGTTTGGTTTATTCAGTATTTCAGTATCATATATTTTTATTGAATGAAAGAATGATATTTTATATAATACAATTAAAGAGTAGTGAACGAAGGTGATAGTGAATGTTTGACAATATAAGGTTTAACTTCTTGTATATTGATACATATTCTTTTGGGAAAAATTGGGTTTATCCTGAAAGTATAGTACCTTATAATATGCTTAGATATATAGAATTTGGTAGTGGAACTTTTTTTATAGATGATGAAGAATTTGTTGTTAGTAAATCTCAAATAGTGTACATTCCAAAAGGAAGTAGGCTTTCATGTTATACTACAAGTGAAAATTTTTCGTTTACAAGTATACGGTTTACAAACTCGGTGTATTTTGAAGGTGGAGATTTTTTGAAGGACTACTATGGTATACCGAATGTTATAGATGGGGCGGACGAGAAAATTTTCTTTGAGAAGATATACCATTATATAAAAGAAGAGGATCCGGCAAGAATGTTTTTTGTAAGAGGATATATGGAACTATTAATAGGACATTTGATAGAAAAGTCGAATATAATGTATCCGGATCATGCATTGAAGCTGATGAAATCAGATGAGTATTCATTTGAAAGCTTGGTAAATAGAATAAAAAAAGCTACTACTAAGATGGACAGCAGAATACAGGTTGTATTAGACTATGTGATTCTACATCCATCGGAAGAATATAGTCCGCAGAGACTTGCAGATATGGCAGAACTTAGTAAACAAAGATTTAGTGCCTTGTTTAAAGAACAGGTAGGTAAATCACCAATGGAATATATAAAGGACTTAAAATTAACTACAGCAGCAAGGAAGTTGTTAGTCAGTAATGTCTCCATAAGTGATATTGCATACAGCATAGGATATAATGATCCTAATTACTTTATTAGAGAATTTAAGGCAGCATTTGGGTATACGCCAAGGCAGTATAGATTAGCTGCAAAAGAATAAGATTATAAGACTATTATGCTATTTATAAGTGAAAAAAACATATTTTAAAGTATAAAAACAGATATTTTTAGAATTATTTTATCTAGAATATCTGTTTTATTTTTGTGCTAAAATATATTGATAAGATTATAACATAAGCATATTATGCTATTTTTAAGTCTAGATTTTATAGAATTAGTATAAAAAATATAATATAATATCATCATCAAGAACAATTATCACAAATGAGCGTAAAAATATTTTTAGTTGTGATAATAATATAGTTTATATGGAGGGAATAATGAAGAAAAGATTTTTAAACGGATTGTTAACAGCAGTATTAGTTGCATCAACATTAGTCGGTTGTGGTGGTCAGCAAAGTACTAAATCAACCGGAACGGATACAAGTAGTCAAGAAGCCAAAGAGTTAGATGGTGAGATTACTTTTTGGCATTCTTTTACACAGGGACCTAGATTAGAGGTTATACAAAAAGCAGCAGATAAATTTATGCAGGATAATCCAAAGGTTAAAATAAATATAGAGACTTTTTCATGGGGAGATTTCTATACAAAATGGACAACCGGACTTGCGTCAGGAAATGTTCCGGATATGAGTACAGCGTTACCGAGTCATGTGGTAGAGATGATGGATTCAGAGGCGGTAATTCCGGTAGATGATCTTATTGATGATATCGGAAGAGATAAATTCGCAAAAACTGCACTTTCTGAAGGGGAGAAGGATGGAAAATGCTATTCAATACCTCTATATTCACATGCACAGGTTATGTGGTATAGGAAAGATTTACTTAAGGCTGCAAATCTGGATGTTCCTAAGACATGGGATGAGTTTGCTACGGCAGCAAAAGCTCTTACGAAGGACGGGGTATATGGATGTTCATTTCCATGCGGTTCTAATGATTTAATGGCAACAAGATTTTTAAATTTTTATGTTCGTAGTGCAGGTGGTAGTCTTTTGACAGATGATTTAAAGGCAAATCTTACAAGTGACGAGGCTATAGCAGGAATTAATTTTTGGCTGGATATTTATAAGAATTGCTCGCCGAAAGATTCTGTAAACTATGCAGTGCTTGATCAAGCCAACTTATATTATCAAGGAAAGACGGCGTTTGATTTTAATAGCGGATTTCAGATTTCAGGTGTAAAGACCAACTCTCCGGAATTGGTAGATCAGATTTCATGTGCTCCGTTGCCTAAGATGAAGGCTGATGATCCGGATTACGGTGCTGAAACTTCTAATATACCTATGGTAGTGTGGGCTAAATCAGAACATCCGGAAATATGCAAGGCATTTATGAAAACACTATATGATACAGATACTTATACTGAATTTTTAGCAGCAACACCGGTTGGAATGCTTCCGGCTATAACAGGTATTTCAGATTCGGAAAAGTATAAATCTAATGAAACTATACAAAAATTTGCGGATGAAGAGAAAGTTATTGAGGACGCAGTAAAAAGAGGTACAGCAATTGGATTTGAACATGGACCTAGTGTACAAGCAGGACTTCTGACATCGCAAGGTATAATAGAGGGAATGTTCCAGGATATTATAACAAATGGAACAGATGTTAAAGTAGCAGCTAAGAACGCAGAAGATAAGCTAAATGAGATATTTGCCTCAGTTCAATAGTGAATTTGAATGCCCCATTTAGAAAGAGATGGGGCATTTCTTAAGAAAGGAGAGGTAACTGATGCGAGATAAAATAAAATCTAATTATTCAAGGTGGTTGTTTGTACTCCCTGCTTTGATAATTGTAGGAGCTTTGCTTGTTTATCCTATTTTCTCAAGTTCATATTTTAGCTTAACAACAAAACATCTGACAAAGCATAGTTATAAATTTGTCGGATTCAAGAACTATATATCAATATTATCGGATGTAGGTTTTTACAAGGCTTTTCTAATTTCAATACTATGGACAGTATGTTCACTTTTAGGTCAGATAATAATCGGTTTCACGTCAGCTTTGGCATTACATAAGGTGAAGCGTTTTAAAGGTATCTATAGGATATTACTTATCATTCCATGGGCTTTTCCGTCTATCGTTATAGCACTTGCATGGAAGTGGATTTTAAACGGTGTATCGGGATTTATTCCAAACTTACTTGTAAATCTAGGGTTAGCATCAAATTTACCACAGTTTTTAAGTGATGGAAACCTTGTTTTTGGAACACTTATATTTATAAATATATGGTTTGGTGCACCAATGATTATGGTGAATGTGCTTTCAGCACTTCAAACTATACCTACAGATCAGTACGAAGCGGCACAAATTGACGGAGCAAGTAAATTGCAGCAATTTAAACATATCACATTGCCGCATATTAAAGTTGTTGTTGGATTGCTGGTTGTTTTGAGGACTATTTGGGTGTTTAACAACTTTGATTTAATATATTTGATAACAGGTGGTGGCCCTGCAAATGCAACTACTACAGTACCGATATATGCTTACAATATGGGTTGGGGTACAAAGCTTTTAGGAAAATCATCAGCTGTAACGATGCTGTTACTTATATTCTTACTGATTGTTTGTACATTGTATTTTAAAGTTATAGATAGGTGGGAAAAGGAGGATAAGTAATAATGGGAAGGTTAAAAGAAAAAATTGGAAGTTTGTGTTGTCATATATATCTTGTAATTTTATCTGTTATAGCTTTTTTTCCTTTAGTATGGGTATTACTTTCTTCAGTAAAGGCATCCGGAGAGTTGACTTCTAACCCTACAGCTTTTTTACCTAAAGAATTTACTTTGGTCAATTATAAGAATGTAATAGATAATTTAGGATTTACAGTTAATATCGGAAACAGTTTGATAATAGCTTTGATAACAACGTTGATTGCGATAACTGTATCTTCTATGGCTGCATATGGAATTGTGAGATTTTTCCCGAAGTTTGGGAATATTATGTCAAGGGTTTTGGTTACTACATATATGTTTCCACCTATACTCCTTGCAATCCCTTATTCTTTAGTGATGGCAAAACTTGGACTTACCAATACAAGAGTGGGACTTATAATAGTATATTTATCATTTAGTGTACCCTATGCAGTTTGGATGCTTGTAGGATTTTTTAAAACAGTTCCTATAGGAATAGAAGAAGCGGCAAGAGTTGATGGGGCAAATAAGCTTGTTACATTTGTGAGAATAGTGTTGCCTCTTGTAGCTCCGGGAATTGTAGCGACAGCAATATATACTTTTATAAATGCTTGGAATGAATTTTTATATTCTTTGATCTTGATAAACAGCACGAATTTGATGACAGTTTCTGTAGCGCTGAAGTCTCTACAGGGAGCTGAAATTCTTGATTGGGGAAGTATGATGGCAGCATCTACAATAGTTGTAATCCCATCTGTAATATTCTTTACATTCATACAAAGATATATAGCAGGTGGCATGACGGAAGGTTCAGTAAAGTAAAATTGGAGGATTATTAATATAATGAAAAGAATAGGATATGCACTTGTAGGTACCGGATATTTTGGTGCTGAGCTTGGTAGGATAATGAATGAACAGGAAAATGCGAGGGTTGTTGCAGTATTTGACCCAAATAATGCTGTAGAAATAGCAAAAGAGTTGAATTGTGATGTTGAAACAGACTTGGATAAATTGTATAGTAGAAGTGATGTTGATGCAGTTATTGTAGCATCACCAAATTATTTACATAAAGAACCTGTTATAAAAGCGGCAAAGCATGGTGTTCATGTATTTTGTGAGAAGCCTATTGCATTGTCGTATAGTGATTGTGATGCAATGGTTAAGGCTTGTGAAGAGCATGGCGTAAGATTTATGGCAGGTCATGTCATGAACTTTTTTAACGGTGTAAGGCATGCTAAAAAGCTTATCAATGAAGGTATTATTGGAGATGTACTATATTGCCATTCAGCAAGGAATGGATGGGAAGAACCACAGGAGAGTATAAGTTGGAAAAAAATACGTGAAAAGTCCGGTGGTCATCTGTACCATCATATACATGAACTTGATTGCATTCAGTTTATAATGGGTGAACCTGAAGAGGTGACGATGATTGGTGGGAATGTTGCACATCAGGGAAAAGAGTTTGGTGATGAAGATGATATGCTGTTTATAAGTCTTGAGTTTCCAAATAAAAAATTTGCAGTACTGGAGTATGGGTCGGCATTCCATTGGCCGGAGCATTATGTATTAATTCAGGGTACTAAAGGTGCTATAAGAATAGATATGTATGATTGTGGAGGTACTCTAAGGGTTGGAGACAAGATAGAACATTTTTTAGTACATGAATCAAAAGAAGAGGATGATGATCGTACACAAATTTATCATGGGACTGAGATGGATGGAGCCATAATGTATGGAAAGCCGGGTAAAAAACCGCCTATGTGGCTCCACAGCATTATGAAAAATGAAATGAAATTCTTTAATGATGTATTACATGGAGCACCTGTCAGTGACGAGTTTATGCCGTTACTTACAGGAAAAGCGGCAAGAGCCGCTATTGCAACTGCAGACGCTTTAACGTTATCTCTTAATGAGGATAGAAAGGTAAAGCTATCAGAGATTAAAAATTAGCTTTGTATAAGTCAAATACAAATACTAATTTTTATATAAAAACTTCATATTCCAAAATGGGGCTGTCAAATGTGGCAGCCCCAAATTTTGGTTCTATGTCAAGTGTTGGGGTGGGTTGATTTTTCAGCCCACTTTTTATATTTGGAATTTTTTGAACTTACCCTTTTGCCGGGCAGTATAATATTTAAAGCCTGATAAATATTTTTTTGCAAAAAAAGACCTCGTCCCCATTCATTTTTTAGTCTGTCAACATTAAAATTTTATTCCTAAAATAGGTAAAGTTATGCATACCATAAGATATTCTTTTAAGTACATTTATATTGTTATTAAATACTTTTGTAGGTCTATTTTATATGTGCCGATACATAAGTGAATTTAAGATGTATTTGTAATTATTTCTGAATGCTGTGATTGCTGCATTAAAATCTTTTATGAATTGTGCTTTCCTTAAGTCTTCTGAATACTCTAACATTAGATTAAGTGCCGCATTATTTTCTTTAGACAGATTTGATTTTCTCGCCGTAATAATGTGTCTGCTTCGCTTATAGTACCTTCTAAGAGTCTTTGACATGTTCTTTTTTACATTCTTTCTTACATTCTCCGGAGCTCAATATACCTGCCTTATAAAGTGGCACCTGTCAACAACTATTTTAGCGTTTGGAAAGTATGTTTTAGCCATACCTATGAAAGACTTTTCCTTGAGTAGAGGATGTCAAGTACCTTGTGTTTTATAGGGTCCACAACAATAGTTTGATACTTTTCGGTTCCGGCATTACCTTTAAACTCGTCTATTGATATAGCTTTCACAATTCTATCAGATGAATTGTTAAGTGTAACAAGTACCTTATATACAGTAAAGGAGACGATTTAACACATATGTACCACGTCAGAAGATTACAACAGATACTACAGAGTTTAAGTATTAAGAGATTAATGCTAAATGTCACATGACAATGCATAAGTTTTATCCGGATCCATTTATGGATATGTATAATGGTGAAATTATAAGCTATGGAATTGATAATCACCCTTCAGCAAAAATGTCATGGGTGTGTCGGAATAGGAATATTGCAATAACTTCCAATTGACAATATAGAATAACTTTCCATTCGGATTAAGGTTGGGCTTACCAAATGAAAGCATACTCTAATCGTCTCAAGGAAGAAAGAATCTTCCAAAGCATATCTCATAAAGGAAATGCTTATGATAACTCTGTTATGGATAACTTTTTGAGTTACTTAAACAAGAAATCTATTATGGTGTTATTTACTATAGCTATGATGAGTTAAAGTCAGAAATCGAACATGCATAAAGTATTACAATGAACAAAGAATTAAAGAAAAACCAGAATGGCTAAGTCCGGTACAATACGAGTTTAGGCTATTGGCTGCATAAAAATAGCGTGGCAGTTATATAAACTGCTACGCTAAAAAATTTCAACTTTTTGGGGTAATGTCGCACTCGACAGCCTAAATATTTTAATATATTACTTTGTATCCTTTGACTTTGGAAGGACTACATTCAATATGATAGCTACTATAGTTGCAACAACTACAGGGCTCTTACCGAATACAGTTGTGAATGCCGGAGGGAATGCAGCCAGTGAATCCTGAGCCTGTGAAAGTCCGACACCGAGAGCTACTGCAAGACCTACGATAGAAGAGTTTCTAAAGTCCATCTTCTCTGTGAAGATAAGCTTCACACCTGTCATTGCTATTGAAGCAAATACCGATATTGTAGCACCGCCAAGTACACATAACGGGATAGTGGTAAGTATTGCGGAGAACTTAGGTATAAGTCCTGCTATAAGTATTACAAGACCTGCAAGTCCGAGAACAACTCTGTTGATAACCTTTGTTGTAGTTACAATACCTACATTCTGTGAGTATGTAGCTGAAGGAAGTCCACCAAGAAGGGCACCGATTATATTTGTAACACCGTAACCTATAATACCGCTTCTAAGCTCATCACCGGTAGGAAGTCTGTCCATAGCACCGCTTGTGGTAGCTGTGAAGTCACCGATAGCCTGAATAGAGTTGATAGCAAACAGAAGTCCGATTGCTACACAAGCTGCAGGATCGAATGTTATTCCGAAATGTAAAGGCTGTGGAAGTGAGAATAAACCTGCACTTGCAACAGATGAGAAATTAATCATACCTGTACAAAGAGCTATTATATAACCTATAATCATCGCAATAAGGATTGATGCAAGCTTTACAAGGCCCTTTCCGAAGTTGTTTAATCCTATAACTATAATAAGTGTGATTAAAGCGATTGCCCAGTTCTGTATTGAACCGTAGTTGTCTTTACCTACACCGCCTGCCATATAGTTTACGGCAACAGAGTAAAGTGAAAGACCGATAGTAAATACTACAGTACCTGTTACAAGAGGTGGGAAGAACTTTTGAATACTCTTAACAAAAAGTCCTACTATAACAGCGATAATACCGCCGACTATCTGTGCGCCAAGTATTGCGGAGATACCTGAAGTACCTGCAATAGCTGTCATACTTGGAACATATGCAAAGCTTATACCGATAATCATAGGAAGCTTTGCACCTATTCTGAACGTTTTGGTACCTATACCGAACAGCTGTAAGAATGTAGACAGAGCTGAAACCACAAGTGAAACCTGTATCATAATTACTCTGTCAGCCTCAGAAACCTGAGCAACATTTGCTACGATAATAGCAGGTGTAATACAGCCTACAATCATTGCCACAACGTGCTGAAGTGCAAGTGGAATAGCTTCTGTAAGTTTTGGGAATCCATCCATTTCAAATATTGAAGCATACTGCTTTGTTGTTTGATTGCTCATAATATTTCTCCTTATCAATCAACAATTTTTGTACCGGTTTTGCCGTTGATGGCATCTTTAGCCTTCTCAAGCAATGTTATCATAGCAGTCTTATTCTCGCCTGATGAAGCGAAGTCTACTGCAGCGAGTACCTTAGGGAGCATTGATCCCGGAGCGAACTCACCGTCATCAGCATACTTTAGAGCTTCTTTTGTGCTGAGCTTATCAAGCCATTTTTCATTTTCCGTACCGTAACCTATAGCAACTTTTTCTACAGCTGTAAGGATGATAAGAGTATCTGCACCTACATTCTTTGCAAGAAGAGCGGCAGCAGCGTCTTTATCTATTACTGCAGGTACACCTGCAAGATGCTTACCGTTTGAAATAACAGGGATTCCGCCACCACCGCAGCAGATAACAACCTGTCCGTCATCAGCCATAGACTTAATAGCTGAAAGCTCTATGATTTCCTTTGGAGCAGGAGAAGCAACAACTCTTCTGTAACCTCTGCCGGCATCCTCTTTTACAATCCAGCCTCTGCTGCCTGCAGCTGCAAGAGCTTCATCCTTGCCCATGAACTTACCGATAGGCTTTGAAGGGTTCTCAAATGCCTTATCATTTTCGTCAACTCTTATCTGAGTTACTACTGTAGCGATAGGCGGAACTTCAAGATTTCTGTTTAAGAACTCCTCATGAAGAGCGTTCTGGATATCATATCCTATGTAAGCCTGACTCATTGCGACACATACTGAAAGTGGAGTAGGATCCGAGTCTGTAGAATGAGCATACTCTGTCATAGCATTGTTGATTACACCGACTTGTGGACCGTTACCATGTACAATCAATACCTCATGGCCTTCTTCAATCAAATCCACGATAGCCTTTGCAGTTGTCTTTACAGCTACCATCTGTTCTTTAAGGTTGTTGCCGAGGGCATTACCGCCAAGAGCGATTACAATCTTGCTTTTGAATTTTTTTGTCATAAAATCTCCCCTTAATAAAATTTCTAGGAAATGTTAAAAAAAAGACAGGTTTTTGTGACCTGCCTCTTAGTTTATAGGCAGCAGTGAAATGATTGTCTATATTTAACTACTGCCACATGGATAAGTCCTTTGACTTATATTATTCTGAAAGGATTCTGTCCTGTCCACGAGCCTCGAGTTTCTCAAGAACCTTAGCAGGATCTTTGAACTTCTCAAGAAGGATCATAGCAGCGATAACATATGGCTTGAAGCTTGCTTCTTTATAAAGCGGATCTCTGTATCTGTCAAATACTGAACCGTCAACCTCACCTTCCTTGCAAGAAACGCCTGTGATATCAGCAGGTAAGCAGTGAAGATAAAGAGCTTTACCGTCCTTTGTAAGCTTCATCATTTCTTCTGTACATGCCCAATCCTTGTGCTCTGCATTCTGAGCAAGAAGTTCCTTCTCAAGCTTCTTGATTCCCTCTGAATCACCCTCTGCATAAAGGTTTGTTCTCTTCTCCATAGCTGCAAAAGGTGCCCATGACTTAGGATAAACGATATCTGCATCCTTGAATGCTTCCTTCATATCGTTTGTGATAGTGAACTTACCGCCACACTCAGCTGCCTGCTTCTTAGCAACCTCAGCAACCTCAGGCATTACCTCATAACCTTCCGGATGAGCTAAAACAACATCCATACCGAGTCTTGTGAAAAGACCGATAACACCCTGTGGAACTGAAAGAGGCTTACCGTAAGATGGTGAATAAGCCCAGCTCATAGCAATCTTCTTACCCTTAAGGTTCTCAAGACCGCCGAACTCATGGATTACATGAAGAGCATCAGCCATACACTGTGTAGGGTGATCGATATCGCACTGAAGGTTTACAAGAGTAGGTCTCTGCTCAAGAACGCCGTCCTTGTATCCTGCCTCAACAGAATCTGCAACTTCGTGCATATATGCATTACCCTTACCGATGTACATATCATCTCTGATACCGATAACGTCAGCCATGAAAGAAATCATGTTAGCTGTCTCACGAACTGTCTCACCGTGAGCGATCTGTGACTTACCCTCATCAAGATCCTGAACCTCAAGACCTAAAAGGTTACAAG
>CAUQKD010000050.1:0-11706 GCA_963518365.1 uncultured Lachnoanaerobaculum sp.
ATCTATACCTTGGCTAAGTTCAACTTCCTTCATTTCCAAAAGTTCTATAAAGTCCTCACTTCTACCAAGCGAAACAAAATTGTTTTGATTTTCAAGTATATCCTTCAATACATCTTCCTCGGCACTTATATGAATAACCAGTTCAACATCATATAGCACTTCCTGAGTCTGCACGCTTTTAGTCAAGGTCTTAAAATGGCTTAAAGGCTCATCTACTTTTTGAAAAAACTCTTTCTTATAATCAGCTTTCAGCGTCTTTATTTCTGAGTCTTTTTCATCCATAGCTTTTTTAAGCTCCAGGGCTTCATCAGATTTTGCTTCAAGTTTACTTAGCCTATCCTTTATAAGCTTTTTTTCTTCCTTCCATTCCTTCTCTTTATCATCAATTTGCTTTTTTGCCTCAGTTCTTAGTTCAACTGCAATATTTTTTATACTTATATATTCTTCAAGCTTATCTTCATCAAATATCTGTATAGTCTTTTTGTCTTTGAAGCTGTTGCCCTGAGATTTTAAAGCTTCTGCAACTTTAATAAATCCTGTATTTAGTGCATCCGGATTATGATTATATATGAGTATACTTCTGTCATCTTCCAGATTGTTAAGCAGTGCATGATTTACATAAAGCTCCCTTTGCATATTTCTATACTTTCCCTGCACACTAACTTTCATATCATGGTAGGATGTATAACCGCAGGCATTATGCAAGGCACCTATAATTGTCGAAAATTGTGGAAGCGGATAGGTCATGCGATTGTTGACTGTTTCCTCTCTCGTATATGAAGATTGATTTTGTCTAAGTTTAATTCTCAATGCTTTCATAATATTCGTCCACCTCTTTGCTCAAGTTTGCAAAGAATTCATCTACAGAACCTGCATTAAGTTCAGCTTCTATTTCATTCTCATTTTCAAAGTTGTAGCCCTTTAACAAAGCTGCTCTATAGCCTTCTTTAATCTTAGTCTTTAAATCTTCTTCTATTTTCAGTTTGTTTGCCTCTATATGAACAACATTTTCAAAATAGTGAGTCTTTTTATCTCCTATACCGCCTACTACAAATATCGGCTCCGCATTGTCCATATTTCCTCTAACAACCATAGACAGATTTTTTATTGCATTAAGAAGAGCCTTTACCCTATATGCTCTTTCTGACTTTTCAGCCTTGGTATCATAGTTTTCATCAATTCCGACCTTATCCAAATCAATGGTTATACTGTATCTTTTTAAAGACTTGTCATATTCATATTGATAAGGCATAAGTCCTGCATTTGCAGCTTTTTCCTGAATATTTATACCGTTTTCCTTAGCAAATGTCTGTGCCAGATACAGATTATTATGGAATCTTGTCTCATTTACAAACGGATAAAATGAAATGGCATCTGTAAGATAAAAAGAACTTCTTCTAATCTTTCTGTCACCTATGGTACTCATATAACCTCCCTCCAAGGCTCTGTTATTTGCCACATTTATATCCTTTGACACAGCCTTTTGATCTACTTTTCCATCCTGCTCCACTTTTAAATCATCATAAAGACCGCTCTGTACCATTATAGCATTTTTCATACTTTCTCTTGAACGAATAGCATAAGCCTTGCCGTTCTTATATACCTTCTGAACACTTCCTACATTTCCAAGTCCCTCTCCATAGTTTGAAGTCATACTTGCTACCACTGTTAAAGTTAAAGCCTTATTTTTCATTACTCTTTCCTCCCTCTTGAGTATCATCTTTTCTTTTACTGCTTACAATAAGCGAATTTATAAAATTATATGCCAAATTTTTGTTTGCCTCAAAGTCCTGTATCAGCTTATGCATAAATACGAAAGGTACCTCTGTATATGATGACAACTGTAACATTATTTCAATAAAGCGACCATAATCTTTTGAAATCAATGTGTTTGCAAGTCTCTGCTGATAACCTTTGATTTTATTTTCCTGCCTGTTTGTAATAAAATATTGTACTACCTGTGATGCGGCTGCACTTGAGCCTTTAAACTCCGGTGTTTTTTCCATATTTCCCTCCCTTGTTTCATATATAATTTTATTAATGTAAATGAGACGGCTTAGACAGTAAGTATCAGGAGTATTTGAATCAGTGTTATACTCCACCTTCATCAGCCTTTCTATCAAATCATCCAGACTGAGTTCATTCAGTATACTGTTCGTTACCTCCCCCATTACATTGATATAATAATTTTCATTTACCTTCACATGTCTTTTAAAAACATTCTTCAAAGATTCTGAAAACTCACTGTTCTTTGATATTGTTTCAAAAATTGTGATTGCATTCTGTCTTACAAACATACTCTCATAATAATCTGTTTCAGTATTTTTTATTATTACTTCAACATCGTAATCTATAAAGCCGACACCTTCAGAGTAGCTGTAAAATACAGAATTCCATGTTTTTTGTTCTTCAAATTTCTCTGAAAGAAAATACTCCATCTCATCATTGGCTTTTAAAAGATAGTCTATGGATGTATTATTATTTATAAATACGGAACTTCCGCTTCTCGAAAAAGCAAAAGGAATAAAATCAAATTCAACTTCATCGTTAAATGTTCTTGAATCCTTATCAAAACAAAATCCTATTGATTTTGTCTTTCTTCCTGTATCTACACAAAATCCAAGCAGACGACATACATCCGCACTTTCACTCCTGTATTTTGAAGTATTGATAAACTTCCTATATCCGCTTGTGGAATTACAAAATGTATTACTTATAAGTTCAAGTCTGTTTTCATCAACCAACTGTTTAATCATCTCAGCATTTGTACCGTCAAATTTAATACCTTTAAAAACTTTCTTCATTACAGTATTTGCTGAGAGTTTCTCATTTACTTCTTTTATTGCCTCTTCTGTAAACTGATTATGACACAATCTTTTATAAACCACATTATGATGCATCTTATCGGAGAACCATTTTTCAGCAAATAAAAGATATTCCTTATCCCCCTCGAAATCTTTTCCATCATTACATATATCCTCAAAATTGTAATAAAGGTATCTCCCCTTTATAGTATATGGTATATTTCTGTCTTTAAAAAATCTTACCATACCGACAATAGCAGCAGAGTATCTCCAGTCCGAAGGTTCAATTCTACGGTTGTAATTGACGGAATTTTCTTCAAATTCTAATATGCTAATCATAATCCCCCCTTAGACAACCTGTTCTACCAGCCCGAAGCCTGAATTTCTCTTTGATCCCAGTCCTGTTTTAAGTATATGATTAAGAATTCTTTTATCACCTGAGACTATAAAGTTCCCTATTGTTACAGGTATTTTAATCCCGTATACAGGTACTATAATCTTTTTTAGACTGCTTAAGTCAAACTTCAGATTGTCAATTTCTTCATCCATATACTGAATATCTTCTTTTAATTTTCTTTCCAATTCTACTGCAAAATCACCGTCTTCAACTGTCAGATATCTGTCCTTCTTATTTTCTCTGCTATGACATTTCAAACATATAGGAGACAAAACTTTGAATACTGCATAATCCTCTGCTATATCCTTTTCACTTATCATCTTAATACTTTTAAGACTCATCTCATTATTATCTCCTATCGGAAAAGCCTTATTTTTCATCATAAGCAAGCTTGAATAATAAATCAGTGCTGTCTGTTGTTCTTCAAACTTCAAGGTCATATTTACTTCATTACCCTCAAGTTCCATTTTTTCACCTTTGAATACCGGCTTATTAAAAGTTGTTGACCACACAAAAGACTTCTTCTTAGCACCGCTTTGATACAGTTCATCATAGAAGTATCCGTCCATATACGATGATATTGCCTTTTTAAAAAAGCTGATGATTATCCTCCTGTAATCACTTTTGATTACAGGATTTTTTAGTTCCAATTTTACAATGTATTTCATACTCCTCCTTCTTGCAAAATAATTCCAGTCTGGAACGATTCTATGTTGATTATGTAAAGATACAATAAACTTAAAAACTTTACATTACTCCACTTTACAACAAACTTAAAAATGGGAGTTAATATATTTTGATTATAGCCTACCGTTTTTAAAATGTAAATAGCTAACTAAAAAGATTTTTCAATTTCTTCTCTCCATTAGATTTTTTCCCCTCATCGTACTATAATCATACTATAAAATTCAGAAAGGACATTAAGATGAATTCAATAAAATCTTTCTTATCAAAAAACTTATTCGGTATGCTTATATGCTTTCTCATTGCTCTGCCTGCATGGTTTCTGGGGAAGAGATTTCCTATAATCGGAGGTCCGGTGATTTCTATTATTGCAGGTATGATTATTACGCTTTTTTGGAATGAGAAGGGCAGGGCAGGTGCCGGAATAAAGTTTACTTCAAAATATGTTTTGCAGGCAGCTGTGGTCTTTCTGGGGTTCGGCCTTAACCTGAGTGTTGTACTTCAAACAGGCAAACAGTCGCTCCCTATAATCATATGCACTATATCCACAGCACTTATAATTGCCTTTGTTTTGCATAAGCTGATGAAAATCCCCGGCAATATTTCAACTCTTGTGGGAGTAGGTTCTTCCATATGTGGTGGTTCCGCCATAGCGGCCACCGCACCTGTAATAAATGCGGATGATGACGAAGTGGCACAGGCTATATCTGTTATCTTCTTTTTCAATGTATTGGCTGCACTGCTCTTTCCTGTTTTTGGAAAAATGATTGGCTTTGATACTCTAAGCGGAGAGGCTTTCGGAATATTCTCGGGAACTGCGATAAATGACACTTCATCCGTTACCTCCGCAGCTTCCACTTGGGACAGTATGTGGAGTCTCGGCACTCAGACTCTTGATAAGGCGGTTACGGTAAAGCTTACCAGAACGCTGGCAATCATTCCCATTACTTTGGTGCTTGCAATAATCAATGCAAAAAGATCAAATGATAATCAGAATAGTTTCAGCCTTAAAAGATCATTTCCGATGTTTATAATATTTTTTATTATCGCATCTGTTATCACTACTGTTGCTCTAAATGCAGGTGTACCTTCACATTCCTTTGCTCCTTTAAAGGATTTCAGTAAGTTCTGTATCATTATGGCAATGGCTGCAATCGGACTCAACAGTAATCTGATTAAGCTTATTAAATCAGGCGGCAAGCCTATTATACTTGGCGGCATATGTTGGATAGGCATCACCGCTGTAAGTCTTTTAATGCAACATATACTTCATATATGGTAAAACAAAAGCGGCTGTCGTTTTCGACAGCCACTCTTTACTTTGTACTTATACCGATTTGAATTTTTTCATCCTGTGTGAGTGTTCTTCCTGCAAGTATATTGTCTACTTCCTTGGAAACTTCGTCTTCACTCATTATCTTATATACCTTTGACTCCATATAATATGAGGTCTTTGCACTTTTACTGTCATAATTTGAATAGTAGTTCTGGTCTATAGCTATGAGCTTACCGTCAGGTGATATATGACCGTTGACGGTATACTTTTTTACTGCGGAATTTAAAGTCATTCTGACATTTCCGTTTGAAAAGTCTACTATATAACACTTTCTGTCATTTTCATTATTTCTGATCATCATCAGCAAATCTGTATTTTCATTATACATATTTACATCGTTAAAACTTAGAGGAGTCTGCCTGCAGGCATCATCCATATCCCATGTGACAAGACCGCTCTTATTGCTCCATATAAATGCGGTATTGTTCTTTATTCCTTTAAGCTTTATCTCATCTCCGGTATTTTGAACATCCAGTACTTCTCCCGCCACATCATCAATATGCTCGCCGTTTTTAAGATTATATATTGAAGCCGTACCTGATATATTATTGAAAACAAGTACCTTCGAATCCGGTGATAATCTCATCTTTCCCGAATCATCTTTTATATCACTGTAGCTTTTCACCTGTTCCATACTGTTTGAATCAAATACTCTAAGTCCGTTCTTACCGTCAGCCAACAATATTTGCTCACTGTCATTTGAAAATGTAAATACCGATGAAAATGAGTCCATCTCAAGCTGTTTACTGTCATTTTCCTGTAGATCATATACTTTCAGTACAGGCTTATCACTGTTTAATGCAGTGACAACGGTCGCATAGTATCTGCCGTTATTTGATATCTTATAGTACTTACTGTCAGGTGCGACACCGTCTATTGTGGACTCGTCCACATTTATTTTGCTGCTTGTCTTTCCGTCATCGCTTGAAAGTAAAACATCTTTTCCGTCAAACAAAAGCATCTTTGAAGAATCGTTTGAATTAGCCATTATCCTTGCATATATGGATTCGTATGAAACTCCGGATTTTAAATCAATTATCTTTATTGCCTGACTCTCATGCGAGTTTGCCAATATCTTGCTTCCATCTTTTAAGAACTTGAATTCAACAGGTATACCGCTTCCGTATTTCAGATTATCCTCTACAACTGCCTTATCCTTCCATATTGAATAATTTCCGTTTTCTCCAAAACCGACTACAGTATTTGTATCAGGATTGTAAACATAATATTTCAGGTTAAGTTTTTCAAAATATATCTCATCCGATATTTCTCCGGTGTTTCCGTCCAATATATATATTTTTGTATTTGACTTTACGGCAATCTTTTCTCCGCCTTCACTTTCATATATAACCTTGTTATCATCAGGATTTATATACATATCTTTTCTGAAAACTTCCTGCTTATCAAAAGACATCTTTATTATCTCGGCATCTGTAAGCAATAGTATATTTTGGCCGTCGGCAGAATATGCGGCGGACTTATACGGCTTCTTATAAGAATCCTCTTGTGTAATAATATTTTTTTCGGATATCTTCGGTATAACATCTATTATACTTCCGTCTTTTAGACTTCTTCTTGTAACCTGATCGTCAGTATTTGTATTCAGTGTTATAAGTATCTCAATGCCGTCTTTTTTTATATCTGCAGATTTTACCTGGCCCTCAACTGTGAATTCAGATTGCTTTTCCCATTTGTCGGTATCATATACATAAAATACTGTATTGTCATTATATAATACGGCATAGAACAGTTTTGTACCGTCTGTTGAGAACCGTATCATCATAGGAATACCTACTATATCAAGCACCGTCTTTTGTTCGCCTGTCTTGATATCGTATATGATACAGGTGTTGTCAAATGAAGCCGATGCCAGATACTTATCATCCGCAGAAAAACTTAACAATTTTACCTGCTGACTGTGCCCTTCAAATTCCTTTATTATTTCTCCGTTTTCCACACTTGCTATAGCGGTGTTATTGTTATCAAGACCGTATGCAACATATTTCTCGTCATTGCTTAATGCCATATAGGTCATATTGTTTTTTGTGGGAATCACTGTAAGTGTGGAAGCCCCGCCATGGTATATGACACTGTTGAATATGGAGAATTCTTCAGCCTTTAAAGTATTGTAATACTTCATATTTTTGCTTATAGGATTCATAGCCTCTTTTGCAACAAGAGCAGCTTTTAAATAGTCGCCGTCACCTGCGTAGTCCTTTGAGGTCTTCATCAAAATACTTGCATTTGACTGCACCGCCTCCTGTCTTGCAACTTCCGCCTTGTGATATGCATTCGCCATGAATATTCCGAATATCAAAAATACCGCACCTGCAGATAAAGAGAGGTTCAAAATTCTTTTATTCTTTCTTTCCTTATCTCTTTGCTTCAAATCTCCGAAACTGCAACCCAGTATAGTTGCCATTATTCTGTACTTTTCGGTCTTTAAAAGGTTTATAGACTGCTTCGTAAGTTCATTTAATTTATGCTTATCTTGCAGACTTTCATAGCCTTTAAATTCATCGCTGAAGATATCATCGGGTCTTATATCTGCCGCCAGTATCTCATGTCCTTCGCCCTGATTTTTAATTTCTTTTAAAGGATTCGGGAAAGCCTCATCAGGTTCTCCCTCTATAAGTACGGGTATTATCCTTTCTTCAGAGTGCAAACTTTTGAATATCTCTATTTCTTTTTGACACCACTCGGACAGCGGAGTTCTCCTTGAACATATGACTATCAAATATCTGCTTTGTGCAAGTGCCTCTTCTATCGATGCGCCAAGGTCTCTTGCTGCAAGTTCTTCCCTGTCACGAAACACCCTGAAAACAGGTCTTTTACCGTCTTTATAAAACTCCTTCGGGGCCTTAAAAGTCTCTATCATCTGATGAACATATTTTGCTACGGTCTGATCCGGCTCCACATGTCTGTAACTTATAAAAGCGTCATACTTATAGCTGACTTCATTGTACTCATACGATGCATTCAGCATTTCATCAGACGATGTTCTATGCTTCTTTTCTTTTTCCATTATTATCCTCTCCCAAAAACAAAGTAAACACCGATAACAAATCATACTCAGGATGACATACATCAAACTTATCATACAGCACTCTGTTCCAATCATCTATCAGACACGGATGTGTCTTCAGATTCTCGTCCTTTTTTTCTCCGTATACAAAGTTCATTGTATAATAGCTGTTACACCATCTTTTATGCTCAAGACTTGAAAGAAAATCAAGCACAGGATCAGCTTTCAAAAATTTACGAAACTCTGTCTTGAACTTCTCATTATCCGTTTTCATGATTTCTTCCAATTCTTTAAACTCTTCAAACTTTTTATTCAAATAGTTCTTTATAAAATCCTGTGACTTATCAAAGAATATTTTTCTTAATATATCTTCCTTCACTCTCGCGTGCATTGCAGACAGTCTTGAAGATGACTTCTTTACATATGACAGCTCATTCCAACTGCTGCCTCCACCCATTAAAAGCAACTGTGAATACTCGTTATATCTGTTATTAAACTTCTTGGCATGATTATCCAGAGCCTCTCTTATAAGGATATCGCTTGTCATAATCTGAGAAACATCTCCGAAGAGTTTTATATTTTCATCCTTAGGCAATGCATAGGTCAAATCAATATTTGATACATTTCTTATTATCCTTGCAACATCAGTAAACTGCTTATTTATTATATTCAGGTATTTAAGACTTTTTACCACATCCTCATTCATCAAAAATATCAGTGAAGGTCTTTCCTTTATACTTCTTAAACTCTCATATAAAGGCACTTTATTAAAGTCCGTTATATGAAAATCTAAAGTCTTTTTTAACCCTATATTTTCTGCAAACAGCTTTTCTGTCTTGGTATCGGCATCATAATCCATTATACTTATAAACGTATTTTCAGTAAGCTTTGTAGTCATATCATTTGCAATGAACTTTAATAATGTATCTGTAAGTTCGTTTATACCTATCAATACTATATGCATTCTTTTGATATTTTCATCTATCTGCTTTGACGAGATTATATCTCCCATAGAAGATAATGAATCCATACTCTTTGATATACTCTCATTTACAAGACTTTCACACATAATATTTCTTACAGTCAAATCTGTCTGATTAAAATGTGTTGTATCTATTTTTTTCAGATTTTCTTTTTTTTCTCTTTCATAGACAATCATATCTTCAATATACGATGACACTGTATTTGACTCACACTTTATATAGCAGCCTATATGTCTTTGCGGCTTTATCCTTTTTATCACATTTATATAAAGGGCATAGTTTTCCAAATCCGTATCCGAACAGAAAAAAATATATTTTACATTATTGATATTTACAGTATTCAAAAACTCTCTTATCTCGTTCTTATCACTTTTTTCAAAGTCTATCTGATAAGTTGCCACTCCCTTTTTTTCGTACTTACTCTTAAGATTGTCATCTATAAAATGTTTTGAGATAAGTGATATCTTATAAGAATTTTTATCGTCTATAAGATTGTTAATCAATGTCTCTCCCATAACGCTGTTTTCAAAGACAAGGATATGATTTGCACTTATCTTATTAAACCATATATTCTTTATATGAAGCAAAGTATTTGAAATCTTGGTAAATATGAAAGTGGATGTAAGTATCGGTGCAAGCCACTTTGCAATCTCATATAAAAAGCTTGTTTTATCATCTGTAGCTATAGGAGGTGTGAACAAAAACAGCTTTATCACCCCGTATAAAACGGTGGAAAGTAATCTGAACGGATTGTGAATCGTCACACTGTAATATTCATACAGACTTACAAAACCTAAAATAAATGTAATGATCAGTAAGGCAAGATAAATCTTTTTCTTGTAATAATTTCTATTTTCCTTCATAATTGCTCCGCTTCTTAACAGCTTATCATACTTTTTATAAAAAATAAGCCAACACTCTAATTATATATGATTAGAATATTGACTTACAATCACGATTTATAAATATAAACTTAATATTTTATTATTCACGATTTACAATGACTTTATAAACCTGTCAAATGCTTCCTGTCCTTCTTCGTCCCTTTTATAAACTCCGGCACACTCAAGTACCTTTACAAATACCTTACTGATTTCCGCCTGAACAATGCTGTGAATATTTTCTTTTTCAATATTGTAGTTGCTTATCCACTTATCCACCCAGTCTGCATGCTTTTTTAACACTTCATTGCTGCGGATATCCTTACCTTCAAGTATATACTCCTCAAGCTCTTCCATCTCTCTTTTCAGTCTGGCAGGAAGTACTGCAAGTCCCATAACCTCAATCAGACCTATGTTTTCTTTCTTTATATGGTGAAGGTCTGCAGAAGGATGGTATACACCCCAAGGGCTCTTTTCTGTAGTGATATTATTTCTAAGCACAAGGTCAAGTTCATACAAATCTTTATGCATCCTTGCAATAGGTGTTATGGTATTGTGAGGTGTGCCTTCAGTCTCACTAAATATGAAAGCCGCTTCGTCACTGTATGCTCTCCAACTTGATAAAATATGGTCTGCCGCCTGTACTATCCTGTCAATATCCTTACCCTGAAATCTGATAACGGACATAGGCCATTTTACAATACCTGCATTCAAATCCTCATAACCCTTAAGTACAAATTTCCTGTCATAAGGCGCCTTTGCCATTGCAAACACATATCCGCCCCCCTGGAAATGGTCATGACTTAGTATGGAACCTCCTACTATAGGAAGGTCCGCATTGGAACCTGCAGTATAATGTGGGAAAAGTTTTACAAACTCAAGCAGCTTCTTAAATACCGCTCTGTCAATTCTCATCGGCTTATGCTCTTTGTTGAAGATAATACAGTGTTCATTGTAGTACACATATGGCGAATACTGTAAAAAGTAATCCTCACCGTCCAATGCTATAGGAATCAGTCTGAGATTTTGCCTTGCAGGATGTGAGAATGTTCCGGCATATCCCTCGTTCTCCATACAAAGTAAGCAGCTTGGATAGCCTGACTTTTTTGCCGCTCCGGCTTTTGCAATATCTCTAGGGTCCTTTTCAGGCTTTGAAAGGTTGATAGTAATATCAATAGGTCCGTATTGTGTATCTGTCACCCACTTTTCATCCCTTGATATACGGTCCGCTCTTATATAGTTTGACCTCTTACTAAGCTTATAAAAATAATCGGTTGCAAGCTTGCTGTCCACACCGTATATTTCCTTAAATACTCTCCTTACTGTGGACGGCATAGGTGTCAAAAGCCCCATGATTTTTGTATCAAAGAGGTCTGTCACGGTCACACTGTCATCATCTATAATTCCCTCTTTCAGTGCAAAGTCGCACATATCCTTTAGAATATCCGCAAGCACTCTTTCTTCTTTGATTTCTTCTTCACGAAACTCCACCTGATTGAACAAATCAAGTAAACTGTTTGTCACAAATACTCTGTCATCTTCATCCACCAAATGCTCACCCACAGCATAGTGCATAAGCTCATTTATAAGTCTGTT